>DOMV01000357.1 GCA_003509805.1 Planctomycetaceae bacterium | reverse complement strand
CGGGGGAATCAAGTATAATCCGCCCAACGGGGGCCCCGCCGACGCGGAGGCGACCCGCTGGATTCAAGACCGGGCGAACGAGATTCTCGAAGGCGGCAATAGACTCGTGTCACGGATTCCGTACGGAAAAGCGGTCGGGTCGTCGTGCTTGGTCGCGACCGATTTCGTTGAACCGTATATTCGGGAACTCGCGGACGTGGTCGATCTCGAAGCGATCCGGCTCAAAAAAATCCNNGTCGATCCGCTCGGCGGCGCGGGGGTCGGGTATTGGAAACGGATCGCCGGGATGTACGGGCTCGACATCACGGTCGTGAACGACCAGGTCGATCCGACGTTCTCGTTCATGCCGGTCGATCACGACGGCAAAATCCGCATGGACTGTTCCAGCCCGTATGCGATGCGAGGGCTCGTCGCGCTCAAGGACAAGTTCGATATTGCGTTCGCGAACGACCCGGACACGGACCGGCACGGGATCGTGTGTCCCTCGATCGGGCTGATGAACCCGAATCATTACCTAGCCGTTGCGATTCGGTATTTGTTCCAGCATCGTCCGAATTGGGATGGGCGCGTCGGAATCGGGAAGACGCTTGTGTCCAGCGCGATGATTGACCGGGTTGCCGACGATCTCGGCCGTACCCTCGTCGAGGTGCCGGTCGGCTTCAAGTGGTTCGTGAACGGCTTGTTCGAAGGATCGCTCGGTTTCGGTGGCGAGGAGAGCGCGGGCGCCTGTTTTCTGCGTTCCGACGGGACCGTGTGGACCACCGACAAGGACGGGATCATCTTGGCGCTGCTGGCCGCGGAGATTCTTGCCGTGACCGAACGGGACCCCGGCACGCTGTACGGGGAGTTGGAAGCCCGGTTCGGCAAGTCATACTACACCCGCATCGACCAGGCCGCGACGCCGGAACAGAAGGCCGCGCTGTTGAAACTCGTTCCCGAAAGCGTCCATGCGGAGGAACTGGCTGGAGAACCGATCACGGCGAAACTCACGACCGCCCCGGGTAACGGCGCCCCGATCGGCGGCTTGAAAGTATGTACGCAAAACGGCTGGTTCGCCGCGCGACCTTCCGGTACGGAAAATATTTACAAAATCTACGCCGAATCCTTCACGAGCGAAGAACACCTCGCCCGGTTGATCGAGGAAGCGAAAAAAATCGTCGGTTCGTGATTTCTTTTGTTTCTCACACATTGGGAAAAGACGTAAATAGAAGATGTCAAACGTCGAGGTGTCAGGAACCATGTATCAGAAAGACCGGGTTTTTCAATCTTGGTACATGGTAACTGCTCCTCTCCGTGTCCCCGTACCTCTGTGAGAGAAAACGAAAAACCAAGCGATCACTCCTACACCCTTTACCCCCACATCTTCCATGAAAGTCCTCGGCATTTGCGGCAGTCCGCGTAAGGGCGGCAACACGGAATTCGCACTCAACACGACGCTCGAAGCGATCCGCTCGGAAGGGATTGAGACGGAGCTCATCCGGCTGGCCGACAGCGCGGTCAAACCGTGCGTCGCGTGCTACGGTTGTACCGACGGTCGGTGTATTCGGAACGACTCGACCTTCGACGCGATTTACGAGAAGTGCATCGCGGCGGACGGCTTGCTTGTCGGCTCGCCGGTCTACTTCGGCTCGGCAACGCCGCAGATCATGTCGCTACTCGACCGGGTCGGCTTCGTTGCGCGGCGTAATGGAAATCTGTTGCGACGGAAAGTCGGCGCGTCGATCGCAGTCGCCCGCCGGGCCGGAACGAATTTCACCTTCGCGCAACTGAATTACTTTTTCCTGATCGCGGAAATGATCGTGCCCGGTTCGACTTACTGGAACGGCGGGATCGCACTCGAACGCGGCGAGATCGCCAAGGATGAGGAAGCGCTCCAGACGTTCACGAACCTCGGCAAAAACATGGCTTGGCTGCTCAAAAAAGTGAGCGAGTGAGTCTGCATTTGTTTACGCCAAACGATGTTTCCCTGCCTTCGTTTCCGGGATTTGCCGCCATGAAAACTGATTTCCGTATCTGAATCAACAAAACTGGTACGCCGCCGCCCGCCGGACTTTTCGCCCAGAGCCCAGAATCTTCTCCAAGCGGTTTCTTTACTGAAACCGTCTTCGAGCAAGGAGCGGATGTCGATGGTCGTCACAATGCCCGCATCAATCGACGGAAGTGTTACGGAAAATCTGTTTCCCATAAGGCCGATTTTGCCCATCCCCCCTCGTTTTCAAGCCTGAAATTCCACAGTTAATGACTTACTCTGACGAGCCCCGATTGAATATCGACGTCGAGCGGATCGAACAGGCCCGCGCTGTAGCGTTCGACCGCGATCGCGCCCATGACGGCGTTGTCCGTGCAGAGCGAAAAAGGGGCAATGTACAGTTGGAAGCCGTGTTTTTTCGAGGCCGCATCCATTTTTTCGCGGAATCGCTTGTTTGCTGCGACACCGCCGCCGATGCTCAGCGTGTTCATCCCCGTTTTGCGCAACGCATGAATCGACTTGCCGACGAGACAGTCGACGACCGCTTCCTGGAAGGAGGCGGCGATGTCTGCGGTTTGTTTCGCATCGAGCGCGAGTTCGGAAAAATCGGACTTGCCCGGCCCGACCAGCTTGTACCGGACGGCGGTTTTAAGCCCACTGAAACTGAACTGCAATCGATCCGGGTCGTCAAGCATCGGCCTGGGAAACGGGATTGATTTCGGATCGCCGCTTTCCGCCGCTTTCTGGATCGCCGGTCCGCC
>DOMV01000043.1 GCA_003509805.1 Planctomycetaceae bacterium | reverse complement strand
GCCAAAAAACTCATCACGATTCTATGTCTGAGTACAGGCTTAATCAGGGCTTTGATGTCATCCGTCGTGACATGGCTTCGGCCGTTAAGCAGTGCCCTGGCCTTGCCGCCGAGGATCAAAAATTGCACGGCCCGCGGGCCGGCGCCCCAGGAAACGTATTCCTGCACGATTTCAGGAATGCCTTTTTTCTGGTCGACCCGGGTCTGCCGGACCAGCGACAGGGCGTACCGGGCAACGTGGTCGCTCACGGGAACCTGCCGGACGATCTTTTGTAATTCGAGAATTTCCCCGGCGCCGAGGACGGGCACGATTTCGTCGGTTTCGAGGGACGTGGTTTTGCGGACGACCTCCAATTCCTCGTCGAAACTCGGATATCGGACGAAAACTTTGAACATGAACCGGTCCTGCTGTGCTTCCGGCAAAGGATATGTTCCTTCCTGCTCAATGGGATTTTGCGTTGCCAGAACGAAAAACGGCCGGGGCAGTTCGTGACGATTCCGCCCCACCGTGACGCGGTTTTCCTGCATGGCTTCGAGCAGAGCCGACTGTGTTTTAGGCGGCGTGCGGTTGATTTCATCGGCAAGAATCATGTTGGCGAACAAAGGGCCGTCAAGAAAACGGTAATCGCGGCTGCCGGTCTCCCGATTCTCTTCGATGATGTCGATTCCGGTGATGTCGGCGGGCATCAGGTCGGGCGTGAATTGAATCCGGCTGAACTTCAAATCCAGCGACCGGGCCAGCGTGCCGACCATGAGTGTTTTTGCGAGGCCGGGCACGCCTTCGAGCAGGCAATGGCCACGGGAAAAAACGGAAATGAGCAGTTCGTCGATCACGTCGGTCTGGCCCACGATGACTTGCGAGAGTTGCTCAAGGACTTTTTCCCTCGCCTCGGCGAGTTTTGACACGATATTTTCGTTGGACATCATCGAAGGAGTGGAGCTGGAAGACGGATGGATTGATAAATGAACCCGTTCGCCAATTTCAATTGGAAAGAACAAACAAAAACGAGCCGCGATCCGCAAGCGCAGACCGCCCGGAAGCCCCCTCACCATCGGCGGTATGACGGACGGTATTGACAGGAAGCGTTCAAACGCATAATTTCTAATTGCGTTGTTTCAGTCGCATTATACGAAGTTCAATATTTTACACCAGACCCGCAGATGTCCGAACTCATCATCAGCGTATCCGGTTTGCGCGGCGTGATCGGCGAAACGCTTACGCCGGAAGTCGCCGCACGGTATGCCATCGCCTTTTCCCGGACGATGCCCGACGGTCCGTTTGTCATCACCCGCGACAGTCGGCCCAGCGGCGGCATGTTGGCCGACGCCATCCATGCCGCCCTAAACGCCACCGGCCGGAACACGGTCGATGCCGAAATCGCTTCCACGCCAACGGCGGGTATTTTGATCCGAACATTCGGTGCGGCAGGCGGCATCCAGATTTCCGCTTCGCACAATCCGATTGAGTTTAACGGTATGAAACTTTTCGATTCCGGCGGCCGGGTTATTCCCAAAGGTCACGGCTCGACAGTGCTGGAGAACTACAAAAATCGCCGTGAAATCGCTTGGGTCGGCGCGACGGAAATTGGTGAACGAACACCTTTTCGGAACACGACCGAAGAACACTTGAAGGCGATTCTCCGAACCGTCGATGCCGACGCGATCGCCGCACGCCGCTTTCGAGTCTTGCTGGACGCCAACCACGGCGCCGGCGCGATTCTCGGAGCCCGGCTGCTTGAAGCCCTGAATTGCGATGTCACGATCCTCGGTGAAGAGCCGGACGGTCATTTTGCCCACACGCCGGAACCAACGCCGGAAAACCTGACGACGGTCTGCGCGTCGGCTAAACAACTCGGCGTCGATGTGACGTTTTGCCAAGACCCCGATGCCGACCGGCTCGCCGTCATCGACGATCAAGGCCGGTACATCGGTGAGGAATACACCGTGGCACTGTGCTTGGAACATCTTCTCAAAACGGCGGACAATCCGAAACGTCCGTTTGCGAGGAGAAAAGGGTCCGTGGTCATCAACTGCGCGACGAGCCGGATGTGCGAGGACATTGCCGCGAAATACGGCGTGAAAATTTTCCGCAGCGCCGTCGGCGAGGCAAACGTCGTTGACCTGATGCTCGAAAAAAATGCCATGTTCGGCGGCGAAGGCAACGGCGGCCCGATCGACCCGAAAATCGGGCCCGTCCGCGACAGTTTCGTCGGGATCGCGATGCTGCTCGAAGCGATGGCCCTGCGTGAGCAATCAATCGCCGAACTGGCCGCCGGGTTGCCCGAGTATTCGATCGTTAAACGCAAGATGTCGCTTCCTTGCGACCGGATTCCCAAGGCGCTGGAGGCACTGAACGAACGGCTCGAAGGCGAGCGGGTCGCCGTCGATTTCCAGGACGGCCTGCGGATCGATTTCGCGGATTCCTGGGTGCTGCTCCGGGCAAGCAATACGGAACCGATCGTCCGGACGATCGCCGAAGCCCCGACGCCTGATCGGGCCAACGCCCTGTGCGACGCCGTCGAAACGATCTGTACGGAAATTTGCATGAAAACCGGTTGAGATTTCGTCCGGACCGTCAGATTTTCCAGCGGGGCATTTCGAGGAGGGAACCGATTCCCGAAGCGATGTGGATGACGAGGAAAACGAGCGGCAGGAAGGAATACAGGAGCGGATTTTTTTGCATGATCGCGATGCGGGCCGACTCGAACGCCACAAGCACGAGGTAGACGCCGAGGACGGTCGAAAGAACGCAAAACAATTCCGGATACAAAAATTCGGCGAATGGTACGATAACAAGGCACGAGACGAAGAACGCCGGGAGCAGGCTTTTGAAAGAGAATGTGTCCGGGTGTTTTTTCAACAGCCGGACGCGGCCCCGGCCGTAGCGAACCAATTGCCGGAAAAGGCCGGTGAGCGAACGACGGGGAACGTAATGGACGGCGGTTTCCGGAGCAAACAGGCAACGCAAACCGGCCCGGTCGCAGCGATGGTTGAATTCGTAATCCTCGGCGGCGTCGAAACATTCGTCGAAACGGCCGACTTTCTCGAAAACCTCTTTGCGGTAAGCGACGGCGACGCTTGCCGCCGGGACGATGCGGGTTTCGTTCGAATAGATGAACGAATCGGGATGATGGCCGAGCGGGGACCGGCGCGCCGCGGCGATCGCGTGTTGCACGAAGTTCGCATTCTTCATTTCCAGCGGTTGCGGCCTCCCCACGCAATCGACCCCTTCGACGTGGAACGCGGCGTCGACCGCTTCGAGCATCCGGTCGTTTTCAATCAGGCAGTGCCCGTCGACGAGCAGGTAAACGTCGCCGTTCATCCGGTCGATCCCGATATTTCTCGCCGCGGCGGAAACCCGTTTCGGATTGTCATACAAATAAACGTGCGGAGCCCTGTCTTTACGGCTTTCCACGTAGCGGTCGACCCGGCGGCGCGTATCGTCGTCAGAACGCCCGTCGATGACGAGAATTTCAAAACGTTCCGGCGGATATTTTTGCTCCAGCAATCGATCGAGCACGTATTCGATATGCGCCGCCTCGTTTCTCACGGGAATGACGACCGAAATGAAAAAACGCATGGAATGATCTTTATAGACCGAAGCCGGTTGAGTCGTTG
>DOMV01000413.1:5127-5747 GCA_003509805.1 Planctomycetaceae bacterium | reverse complement strand
CTGACGAATGAATTCCGCAAACGGCTCGGCGAACTGAAGCGACTTTCGCATGTCAAAGGCAAAACGGTTCAGCTTCATCCGTTGGCCGCCGCCGGGATGGAAGAGTTCTTCTCGGCGATACCGTCGTTACAGAAAAACGCCGTTTGGAACGACGTGAAAAAACGAATCGACGCCGCTCGGGACTACAAGGCACCGGCTCCGAAAGGTTTCATCGGCGATTTGCGGGATTACCAATTCGAAGGTTACGATTGGCTGGCCCGAACCGCGAAATGGGGCGTCGGTTGCTGTCTGGCCGACGACATGGGACTCGGCAAAACGATCCAGGCTCTTGCACTGCTGTTGCTCCGCGCGGATCAGGGACCGTCGCTGGTCGTCGCCCCGACTTCCGTTTGCTTCAACTGGGAACGTGAAGCCGCGAAATTCGCCCCGACGCTGAATATCAAGCGGATTCAACAGATCTCGACCGGTTCGGGCCTCTCGAAGACGGAACGCGACAAACTGATTTCCTCCGTGAAAAAACGGGACGTGTTGATTACGAGTTACACGTTATTGCAACAGGAAATCGATCTTTTCAAGACGAAAAAATACGCGACGGTCATTCTCGACGAAGCGCAGGCGAT
>DOMV01000413.1:510-5068 GCA_003509805.1 Planctomycetaceae bacterium | reverse complement strand
AACTCTGGAGCCTGTTCCGCTTTTTGAATCCCGGCTTGTTCGGCTCGCAAAAATTGTTCGAGGACCGATTCGCGGTTCCGATCCAGCGCGACGGTTCCGCTTCGGCGCGAAGTACGCTCCGACGGCTCGTGCATCCGTTCATTCTCCGACGTACCAAATCGCAGGTCATGGAAGAACTGCCCGCGAAAACGGAAATCGTTCGGGAAATCGAGCTTTCCCGTGAAGAAGCCGCTCTGTACGAAGCGGCAAGGAAAAACGCCTTGAAAGAATTGCAGGAAATCAAGAACAAAAATTCCGGTCCCGGCCGTTTGCAGATACTTGCCGCGCTTACCCGATTGCGTCAGCTCTGTTGCAACCCGAAACTCGTGCTGCCGAAAAGCAAGGTCGAAAGCTCGAAACTCGAAGCGTTCCGCGAGATCATGGAAGAATTGAAGGAGAACGGACATCGGGTGCTCGTGTTCAGTCAGTTCGTCAAGCATCTGGAAATCCTGAAGTCGGAACTCGATACGATGGGTATTTCGTACCAATATCTCGACGGTTCGACGCCGTCTCGGGAGCGACAAAAGCGGGTCGACGCTTTCCAATCGGGCGAGTCGGACGCTTTTCTCATCAGCATCAAAGCGGGCGGCAGCGGCTTGAATCTCACGGCGGCGGACTATGTGATTCATGCCGATCCGTGGTGGAATCCGGCCGTGGAAGACCAGGCGACGGACCGTGCTCATCGAATCGGCCAAACGCGGCCTGTGACGGTGTATCGTTTGATCACGCAAGGGACGATTGAGGAAAAAATCGTCCGATTACACCATGAAAAGCGGGACATCGCCGACAAACTGCTCGAAGGAACGGATCAGAC
This sequence comes from Planctomycetaceae bacterium, assembly GCA_003509805.1. Lineage (GTDB taxonomy): Bacteria > Planctomycetota > Planctomycetia > Pirellulales > Thermoguttaceae > UBA8133. The sequence goes on along the minus strand of DOMV01000413.1, from coordinate 4,215 downwards.
GACGAAACTCTCGGCGGACGAATTGATCGAGATTTTGCGTTCGTAAAGACCATACAAACGAATGAAACCATGCCAAAGAAAGCCGTGAAGAAGACAACAAAGAATGCGTCTGAAAAAGCGCAGGGAATCATAAAGCCCGACGCAATGCAGGGGAAAACTCCCTTTTTCGAGGACGTTCGGTCCATTCTCGCCGAAGCAAGGCGGCAGGCTTATGCCGCAGTCAATTTCATTATGGTCGAGGCGTACTGGAAAATCGGATGCCGGATCGTCGAGGAAGAACAGGCCGGGAACGAACGGGCCGAATACGGAGCGAACTTGCTTCGGGAGTTGTCCCAGCAGCTCGGTGATGAATTTGGAAAGGGATTTTCTGAGGCAAACTTGCGAAATTTTAGACAGTTCTATCTCACATTTCCCGATTGGGAAAAACGCTACGCACTGTGTAGCGTTTTGAGTTGGTCCCATTTACGCCTCATCATGCGTGTCGAAAATCCGACGGCGCGGGAGTTTTATATCCGGGAAGCGGCGGAGCAGAATTGGAGTACCCGACAACTGGAACGGAGCATCAAGACGCTTGATTTCGAACGCCGCTTGAATGCTCCAGAGAAACGAACGAAGAAAACGACGACGGAAATCATTCCCGTTCCCACAACTGTTTTCGATCCGAACGATTTCGTCAAAGACCCGTATGTGCTGGAATTTCTTGGGCTGCAGGAACCGTGGGAAGGGTACGAAAGCACACTCGAAACGGCTCTCGTCGAACGGTTGCAACAATTCCTGCTCGAACTCGGCAAGGGCCTTTCGTTCGTCGGGCGACAGTTTCGAATCAGTAGCGAGACATCGCATTTTTACGTCGATCTCGTTTTCTACAACTACTTGCTCAAGTGTTTCGTGCTGATCGACCTGAAAACGTCGAAGCTGACGCACCAAGACATCGGGCAGATGGACATGTACGTTCGTATGTTCGACGATTTGAAACGTGGGGACGGAGACAATCCGACGCTGGGAATCATTCTTTGTGCCGACAAGGACGACACGATTGTTCATTATTCGGTGATGAAGGAAAGCCAACAACTTTTCGCGTCGAAATACCGGCTCGTCCTGCCGAGTGAAGAAGAACTGCGAGATGAACTTCAGCGGCGACATGTACTGCGTATTGAAAACGAAGAATGAAAAGAAGGCAAGTATGACGAATCACGACGATAGAAATCGACAATTTCTGCTTTACACGGCTCCGGACGGGGCGGTGCGGGTGGAGGTTGTCTTCCAGGATGAAACGGTCTGGTTGACGCAAAAGTCGCTCGCCGAGCTGTTCGGGGTTAAGATTCCCGCGATCAACAAGCACCTGACCAACATTTACGATGAAGGAGAATTACAGCGGGACGCAACTGTTTCCATTTTGGAAATAGTTCAAAATGAAGGTGCGAGAAAAGTTAAGCGGAAAGTCGAATTATATAACCTCGACGCCATCATCGCCGTCGGCTACCGGGTGAACAGCTATCAGGCGACGCAGTTCCGGATTTGGGCGACGAAGACCCTGCGGGAATTCATCGTCAAAGGTTTCGTGCTGGACGACGAGCGTCTCAAGCAGGGAAAACAATTGTTCGGCCGCGACTATTTTGACGAATTGCTGGAGCGTATCCGGGAAATCCGGGCCAGTGAGCGGCGTTTTTACCAGAAAATCACGGACATCTACGCGCTCTCGGCGGATTACGATCCCAAGTCGCCGGTCACGAAGGACTTTTTCGCGACGGTTCAGAACAAGCTGCATTGGGCGATTCACGGGCAGACGGCTGCGGAGTTGATCTACTCCTCTGCTGACGCCGCGAAGGTCAACATGGGCTTGACGACGTGGAAGCAGGCTCCGAGCGGCAAGATTTTGAAATCCGATGTCAGTATCGCCAAGAATTACCTGAACGAAGCCCGCGTCAAAGAATTGAACCGGCTCGTCTCCGCTTATCTCGATCTCGCCGAAAACCGCGCCCAGCGGGGCGTCGTCACGACGATGACGGAATGGGTCGATTTTCTGAACCGATTTCTCGAACTGTCCGACTACCCGATCCTGCTCGACAGCGGCAAGGTCTCGGCGTTGGAAGCCAAGCTCAAAGCGGAAGCCGAGTACGAGGTCTTCCGCAAACGGCAGGACAAGGAGTACATCTCCGATTTCGACCGCGAAATCAAAAGATTGGAAGGGAAAAAGAAAAAGGAGAACGAGTTGGATTGAAAACTCATCACCATGCCCGTTGAAACCTTCGATCGCTCTCGGTGCAGAGCGTCGAATCGGATAAAATGAATGTCAACCGGTGGAGAAAAACAATGGCGAAAATTATTTGTACGCATGCTGATAACGGCATCACGATGCTCAGACATGCAAAAAACGGGAGCGTGATCGAAACCGATTTGCCGAAGCAAGTCGGCGGCGAAGGCCGGTTGTTTTGCCCCGGCGATCTGTTCGCGGGTTCCGTGGCTGCCTGTTTACTGGCGACGATGGGCGAAATGGCAAAGCATCGCGGCAAGTCGCTCGGTACGACGAATATCACGGTCGGCGCCGAATTTTCCGGCAAGCCGGAGCATGTGACCCGGCTCACGCTGAAGGTCGAGTTCGACGCCTCGATTGACGAAGTCGACCGGAAAAAGTATCTGGCCGCCCTCAATGCCTGCCCGGTGCGCAACAGCATCGACAAGGACATCGAAGTCGTCGTTACGACCTAAACGCGCCATAAAGGAAATGCCATGAAACTGCTCGCGATCAACGGGAGTCCCCGGAAGACCAAGAACACAGCCTCGCTGCTCGGCAAGATCGTCGACGGAGCGAAAAGTACCGGGGCCGAGGCCGAACTCGTCCATCTCGTCGACCTGAATTACATGGGCTGCACGAGTTGCTTTGCCTGCAAGTTGGTCGGCGGGAAATCGTACGGTCGTTGTGCGATGAAGGACGATTTGACGCCGGTGCTGCAAAAATCGCATGAAGCCGATGTGCTCGTGCTCGGAACGCCGTTTTACTTCATGCAGGAAAGCAGCTTCTTGCTGGCTTTTCAGGAGCGGCTCTGGTTCCAGTATTATCTGTACACGGAGAAGAAACCGCCGCTCTCTCCCCGGAAGAAGGCGACGGCCCTCGTGTACACGATGAACGTCAAGCAGGAAGACATAGCCACCTACGGTAAGGACCGCGTCGTGGCCACCGCCAAGGGGATCATGGAAAAGCTCTTCGCTCCCTGCGAGGTTTTGCTTTCCTGCGACACGAAACAGTTCGATGATTACTCGAAGTACGAGGTCGATTATTTCGACGTTCCGGAAAAACTCCGGCGGCACGAGGAGGTTTTTCCGCTCGAATTGCAGCAGGCGTTCGAACTCGGCGCGAAACTCGCCAAGTAGAACGGCAGCCGAAAAAATCCGCGAGGTTCGTCGGAATCGCGCAATACCAGTGCGAAATGTCCCAGGGAAAACGCCAGGGCCATGTGAACGGAATTGCGCAAACAAGAACGTCGCTATTTGCATCGATTTGCACTCAAAAGATGGTCGCCCATCTTTGCGAAAACGTTTGACACGTCAAGAGTTACGTTGTTTTGACCTGTTAAGATGCGCCTAGTCTACGGAACCGAAGGTTAGAGGTTCGAGTCCTCTGGGGTGTATTTCTAAGCCTTTTAACCGCAAGGAGTTACGGCTTTCTTTTTGCATATTTTGACGGCCCGAAATATGCCGGTGTGC
>DOMV01000413.1:0-407 GCA_003509805.1 Planctomycetaceae bacterium | reverse complement strand
TTTTTTGAGCCGAAAGCCCACCGGAATTCGGCCCGCTCCGCCGTCTTTCGCCTGTCGCCCCCGGACCGGCCCCGTGTGCCGCTCCGCCTTCCCGGTCGGCTCTTTTCCCACCGGGCCTCCCGGCCCGCCCCGTTTGGCCGTTTTTTGCGATGTCGGATTCTTGGGACGGATCAGGGCTTTTATGTAAGGGTTCCATCCCTGAAAGATACCAATACGTNNAAAATTTATACTTGTGGGCGTACGGCGATCGGCTCCGAATCGGTCGGAGTTTGCATGAAGCTGTCTTCCGGTATGCTGTTTTTTTCTCGCGATTCTTTTTTCGTCGATTCGTCCGGTCACATCATTTTCGAGGCTGCCCGACCCGTTCGGTCACACGGTCCACTCGCCGCTTGCGCCCCCATCCATCC
>DOMV01000188.1 GCA_003509805.1 Planctomycetaceae bacterium | reverse complement strand
CGGATCGTTCGAGCGGCAGGCGGTTATGTGCGGGATTGCGCGCGGGAGAATTATACTGGAAGCCATTGAAATTTCCCGAAGCCGACGATTTAGGAGCCTGCCCACCGGAAACGACACTGCCGAAGGTAAACAGGCGGTTTGACCAGAAAACGGGGCCGACTTCGGTAGAAACCCGTGGTCAGGTCACGTGGTCACCGCACCCGGCGTTCGGTGGCCGGGCGCACCGCGGCCCCGATCCCCTCTTGAATACGCAGACGGCGGCGCGGTACAATGGCGTCGAGCACCGCTTCGCCATCAAAATGTCCGATTCACGTAAAGAACGTCATGGATATAATCAGGTTTGCCATCGATAATCCGATCAAGGTCGTCGTCTCCATTCTCTTGACGTTGCTGTTCGGGGCTATTTCGCTTAATGCGCTTCCGAAACAAATGACTCCGGACGTTGATCGCCCGATCGTGACCATAACGACGTCCTGGCCGGGCCGTAGTCCGGAAGAAGTCGAAAAGTCGGTGCTCATGGAGCAGGAGAAAAAGCTCAAAACGCTCCAGGGGCTCTACAAGATGACCTCGACCGCGACCCTCGGGCGCGGGTCCGTCGAGCTGGAGTTCGTCGTCGGATACGATATCACCCGGGCGCTCCAGGAAGCCTCGAACCGTCTCGATGAAGTCCCCGAGTATCCCGACGATGTCGAACGCCCCGTCATTCGGGCCGCCAGCGCGCAGACCGACGAGGCGATCGGGTACGGTCTCATCTATTCGGAGGCGCAGGACGAGCCGGATTTCGAGGCGGCCGAATTCTATGACTACGCCGACCGCTATGTCAAACCGGCCCTGGAGCGGGTCGACGGTTTGGCCCAGGTCGATATCTTCGGCGGCCGCGAGCACGAAGTCCAGGTCCGTTTCGATCCGGTCGTACTGGCGCAGTCGGGCATTTCCGTGGAACAACTCCGTGAAGCGCTCCGGGGCGACAACCTGAACGAATCCGCGGGCGATTTGGCCAACGGACGGCAGGAAATCCGTTTTCGCGTCCTCGGCCGCTTCGACTCGCTCGAACCGATACGCAACACGATCGTCAAATACGACGACGAGGCCCCCATTTACCTGAAAGACCTGGCGACCGTTCACCTGGTCCTCAAAAAGAACGTCAATTTCGACATGTCGAAAGGAAATAAGGTCATGACCGTTCATTTCCGTCGCGAAGTCGGTAAAAACGTCCTGGAAATCATCAAAGGCGTCGAACGGGTCACGAAAGAGTTGCAAAAACCGGGCGGAATCTTCGAAAGTTATAAAAACGACCGTTACAAGATGCGGTTCCGCATGATTTACGACGACTCGATTTATATCAACAACGCGATCGGCGTCGTTCAAAGCAATATTTACATGGGCGGTTTCCTCGCGATCTGCGTGCTCCTGCTTTTCCTGCGAAGTACCCGGCCGACGGCCATTATCGCGCTGGCGATCCCGATCTCCGTCTCCGGGACCTTCATCGTCATGTACCTGCTCGGCCGGACCATCAACGTCATCTCGCTCGCCGGCTTGAGTTTCGCCGTCGGAATGGTGATCGATAACGCGATTGTCGTTTTGGAAAACATCGACCGCCACCTGCACATGGGCAAGAAGCCGTTCGTCGCCGCCTACCAGGGAACCAAAGAGGTTTGGGGGGCTGTGCTTTCCTCGACGTTGACGACGGTCGCCGTGTTCGGGCCCGTCCTGACCATCCGGGAGGAAAGCGGGCAGCTTTACTATGACATCGCGATCGCCATCAGCGCGGCGGTCCTGCTTTCGCTGCTCGTTTCGATCACCGTGATCACCTGCGCCGCGTCCCGTTGGTTGAGCGATCCGATGCGCGAACGTTCCCGGCTGACCCGGATGAACAAATCGCTTTTCGGCACGGCGCCGTTTTTCGCGAAGTTGAGCGACCGGTTCGCCGCTTTCATTTACCTGTTGACGTTCCGGAGCTGGAGCGGCATCTGGCTGCGGCTCTCGATCGTTTTCTGCGTTTCGGCGGCCGCGGTGATCCTCAGTATCGAATTGATGCCCCCGGCGTCGTATTTGCCCAACGGCAACCGGAATGGGATCTTCGGTCGCATGATGATTCCGCCGTCCTATTCGTTGCGGGAAAACGCCCTGATCGGTCGCCGGTTGGAGGAACAGCTCAAACCGTATTGGGAAGCCGAGACCAACGAACAGGCGACGGCGATCCGGACGATCGTCGATCCCCGGACCAACAAAAAAATCGAACAAATCGCCCCGATCGACGATATTTTCATCGTCATGAACACGCGGTCCGTTTTCATGACGTGCACGAGCAAGGACCCGTTGCTCGTCCGGCCGCTCGAAACCTTGCTGGGAAACGTCATCAACTCGATCCCGGGCGCCAGCGGCATGGGGGAACAGCAAAGCATTTTCGGTCGCCGCGGCGGTGGCTCCAACTCCGTGATGATCGAAGTGATCGGCAACGACATGACACGGTTGCGCGATTCGACGGCTTATCTGGAGAACCGCTTGATTGCCGAATTCTCCCAAGCGGCGGTCCGAAGCGGTCCGCTCAACTACAACCTCAGTGGACCAGAGCGGCAAATCGTGGTGGACCAAGTCCTTGCGAAACAATTGGGGTTGAGCGTCTCCTCGATTGCGGCAACGGCCCGAGCGATGATCGACGGTGTTGTCGTGGGCGATTTCGATTACGAAGGCGATAATATCGATCTGACGATCATCCGCGACCCGGACATCCCGCTCACCCCTGATGAAGTCCTATCCCTGCCCTTGTCGATCATCGATTCGGACGGCCGACAGCGGGTCGTGCCGATGAGTCGCCTCGTATCCTTCCAGAAAGCCGACGCTTCGCAACAGATTCGCCGCGTCGAACAGGAGCGGGCCATCAGGCTCACGGTCAACTCTCCGCCGGAGGTCGCGCTGGAAACCGCCCAGGCACGCATTTTGGAAATCGCCGAAGAATGCCGTCGGGACGGGGGAATCGCCCCGGATGTGCGGTTCGGCCTGACCGGAAACGCCGACAAACTTTCGCAGGCCCGGGCCGCCCTGATCGGTAAATGGGACGGGTTCACGTGGTTGTCGGTCTACAACCTCGTTACCAGCCGGTTCTTCCTCTCTTTGCTGATTACCTACCTGCTCATGGCCGCGTTGTTCGAAAGTTTTTTGTACCCGCTCGTGATTATGTTCAGCGTTCCGTTCGCCGTCGTCGGTGGCTTCGCCGGGTTGGCGTTGGTGCGTATCGGAACCCCCTCGCAGCAGATGGACACGCTCACGATGCTCGGGTTCGTGATCCTGATCGGGATTGTCGTCAACAACGCCATCCTTCTCGTCCACCAAACGCTGAATTTTATGAAAGGATTCGGCGAATCCGAGGACGACCTGATCGAGCCGATGCCCTTCCGGGAAGCGTT
>DOMV01000240.1 GCA_003509805.1 Planctomycetaceae bacterium | reverse complement strand
CGCGGGAGGATTGTCATGCCGTTGACGGCATATACTGGAAGCCATTGCAATTTCCCGAAGCCGACTTTCAAGGAGCCTGTCCACCGAAACAATACTGCCGAAGGTAAGCGGGCGGATAGGGCGGGCTGTGTTTACCAACGACTCAACCGGCTTCGGTATAAAACAGGCGGATAAGTACAAAATGACGACGGAAGAAACCCTGCTGACGACGGAACTTTCGGACCTGGCCCGGAAAGTGCTCGCGCTCGATGTCGCCGTCGAACGTTTGGAACAGTGTGCCGGGCAAATCGGGATCCCTTCTCCGCGACACGCCGACTGGTACACCTTGCTCAAGCAAAAGCTCCTGCCGCAAATCCTCGAACGTTCCTTCATGGTCGTCGCGGTGTGCGGCGGTACGAACACCGGCAAATCGCTCCTCTTCAACCAATTGAGCGGGGAAAACGCGAGCGGCGCCGATGCCCGGGCCGCCGGGACGAAACATCCGGTCTGCCTGATCCCGCCGCCGTCGGAGTCGGATCATGCCGCTCCGTCGACGCCGGATACGCTCCTGAACCGTTATTTCGAGCGTTTCACCGCCGTCGAATGGAGTTCGCCGGAACAACCGCTCACGGCGACCGAACAACACCGGCTTTACTGGAGAATCGGGCGACGGGTTCCCGCGAAGCTGATGCTTCTCGACACGCCGGACATCGATTCCGACATCGTGGTCAACTGGGAACGGGCCGCGATCATCCGACAGTCGGCCGACGTGCTGATCGCCGTGCTCACGCCGCAAAAATACAACGACGCCGCGATTCGCCGTTTTTTCCGGGAAGCGGCCGAGGCCGGAAAGCAAACGATTCTGCTGTGGAACATGATCGATCTGGATGCGGAATCGAATCCCGACACACGGATGATCCCGCGCTGGACCGAACGGTTCGCGCGTGAAACCGGCGTCCAACCGCTGGCCGTGTACGTCGTCCCGCACGATCGGGAGGCGGCGATGAACCGTACCCTGCCGATCCACCCGTATTCTTCGGACGAACGCCGGGGCCGCCTGGAAGAAACCGCCGATCTGGGTCGGATGCTTTCCGGCTTGCATTTCGAGACGGTCAAGGTTCGCGCGCTGCTCGGCGCCGTCGAAAAAATCACCGCTCCTCAAACGGGGATTCCCGCCTATCTCGATTCCGTCCGGACTGCGTCCGCCCGATTTGCCGAGGCACGCCGTTTCCTGCTTTCGATGGATACGATGAAAATCGATTGGCCCGATTTGCCGACCTCGATCTTGGTGGAGGAAATCCGCGGCTGGTGGAATGAAGGCCGGCCCGGTTGGTCCCGAAAGGTTCACGGAACGTACCGGATGATAGGAAACGGCATTCTCTGGCCGATTCGAAAGGCAGGCACCTACCTGGCGACGACGCCGGCGGTCGATCCGCTCGAACAATTCAAGGCCGACGAATACGACACGGTTACGAAAATCGTCGAGAAAACGATCGACCGCATCGAACGGCTCGCGGAATCGGATAATCCGGTCTTGCGAAAAGAACTGCACGAATTGCTCGGCGGGGAAAACCGGCAGAAGCTGTTCGAACAAGCGAAGCGGGCTCATCTCGCGCTGGAACCGATGGACGCCGATTTCCGCCGACATCTCCGCAAGGAACTCGACCGGTGGTCGAAAGACAACCCGACGACGCTGACCGTCATTCGGTCGCTTGATCACGTCACGGCGGTCGCGCGACCGGTCATCACGGTCTCCCTCTTGGCCGGCGGCTTTTTCGGCGCTTCCCACCTGCTCGGCCAAGCGGGCGTCCAGGCGATGGAAGTCGCGATCACCGGCGGGATTACAGCAGGCGGAGAAGCGGCGGTCCATAAAACCGGCGAAGGAATCACCCAAAGCGCCGCCAAACTTTTCCGGGAAATCCGGCTCGAATTTACGCAACGTCGCGCGAAACACTTCTTCGACTGGTTTCAGCGCGAACTCTGGGCTCCCACCACGACGCGACTGGAAAACGGCGTCCAAATCGTCGATTCCGAGCCGTTTCAGGCGGTGGTTGAAGCCATGAATCAATTAAGATTTTCGGCACCGTCCCCGCACGGCAAACAGACGCAGTGAAAATCTCGGCAACCAAATCAGAGCCGCGACCGTAAGAGCGACCCCTCGCGAGCCGGGGTCGCGAGCCGCGACGGGCGGTAGGCTCCCGACTATGCGGTCGCCGATGCAAAGACGTTCCCGGACGGCTTACTTGTTGCAGCATCCGGCTTTCATGTAACCGGTGACGCAACGATCCTTGCACAACCCCTTGACCAGCACGTTGACTTTTACCCAACCGCTGTCGGCGCCGCAGCACGGACCCGGGACCGGAACGCCTTCGTCGCCGACCTTTTTCAGACCGACAACCCAGCGATAACGGAGATGTTTTTTGACAAGAACGCAGACCTTTTCCCGTTCGCAGCAACAGCAATCGCAGCAGCAACAGTCGCAGTTACAGTTACAGTTGCAAGCGCGGCAACAGCAATCACGGCAGCAGCACGACTTGGTCGGGCAGCAGGTTGGGGCCGGGGCAACGACGACCTCGACCGTGGGTTGAGCTTGGTCGCTCGGAGCGACAACGACCTCGACAGCGGGTTGGGTCGATTCGCTCGGGGCGACGACCGCGTCATCCGCTTTCGCGACATTGACGAACAAAACAGACGCAATCATCGCCGAAGAAAGCACAAACAGCATCTTTTTCAACATGGTTTCTCTCCTTTTCAAATCAGGAAGCGAGTAAAGTGAAATCCGAACGGTGCGTTCGGTTCAAAAACAACGAAGATTCCGTCAATCTTCGCAACATTCCAACAGTTTTTAATGTAACATGTCGGAATAATTTAACAATATACCCCAAGCGGAAAAATCGGAAAATCATCCTGTTTAACGCGTTCCATAAAATCGTTTTTTCATCTTATCCGGGAAAGGGATGTACAGACTGTTTTTTTGTTGCAAATGATACAATCCGACCGACCCGACGCCGGTTTTCTTCACGCCAATCCGCTTGTAATCGATGGTCGGCGGGAATATAATGGGTGGAAAGGCAGAAATTGCCCGGTCGTTGTTGTTTTATTTTTTCCAGTCGGCCTCCCGAAAATCCCATGATTGATTCCCTTTTTTTCGCCGCGGACCCCGATGTCGGCAGGTTTCTCAGTATTGCCGGCGCGATTTTCGTCATCGTCATCTTCCTGACCGGCCTCGGTATTTTCATCAAGTTTTTTCCGCTCTGGATTCAATCGGTTACGACCGGCGCCGGAATCCGGTTGTGGGATCTGGTCGCCATGACCTTTCGAAAGGTGTCCCCGGAAGTGATCGTTCGCAGCAAGATCATGGCCGTCAAGGCCGGGATCGACGATTCGCTCATCACGCGGAAATCGCTGGAAGCGCATTATCTTGCCGGGGGAAACGTTCCGCTCGTCGTTCGCGCGATGGTCGCCGCCCGGAAGGCGAAAATCGTCGATCTCGATTATAAGCTCGCGACGGCCATCGATCTTGCCGGTCGGAATGTGCTTGAAGCCGTCCAAACCAGCGTCAACCCGAAAGTGATCGATTGTCCCACGCCGTCGAAAGGCCGGCTCACATTGGACGGCGTCGCCAAGAACGGTATTCAACTCAAGGTCAAAGCCCGGGTGACCGTTCGCGCCAACCTGCGTCAACTGATCGGCGGGGCGACGGAAGAGACGATCATCGCCCGGGTCGGCGAAGGGATCGTCAGCGCGATCGGTTCTTCCGAAACCCACGGCGAAGTGCTGGCGGACCCCTACCGGATCAGTAAAACGGTGCTTGCCAGACGGTTGGACTCGCAGACGGCTTTCGAAATCGTTTCGATCGACATCGCCGATATCGACGTCGGCGACAACATCGGCGCCCGACTCCAGGCGGACCAGGCGGAAGCGGATACCCGGGTGGCGAGGGCCAAAGCGGAAGGACGCCGTGCCTTGGCCGTTGCCGCCGAGCAGGAAAATATCGCGAAAATCGAGCAGAATCGGGCCAAGGTCGTCGAAGCCGAAGCCGATGTTCCGACCGCGATTGCCGAGTCGATCGAGCAGTCGAAACTCTCGATCATGGATTATTACCGGCTTAAAAACATCCAGGCCGACACCGGGATGCGCGACGCGATCGCGAAAGCCGGAAACATGCCCGCGACGCCCCGGCCGTGATTTTTTTTGGTGTATACCGGAAACGCGGTGAAACGGACATTCGGTCAAGTCCGCCTGCCGCACTCGTTCGCCCCAACTTCTGTTAGCATAATGACATAAACGTTTCGTTCGAGCGGCAAGCGATTGTTCGCAGGAGGATTATCTTGCCGTTCGAAGTATAACGCCGAAACCGGCCGGAAGAGTGTCGGGGTAATTTTTCGGTGATTTTCAGCGATTGTGACGCGGTTGTTCTTCATTTCCGATCGACGATGATTGATTTTCCCTTATGTGCCGTTCCCGGAGACCTTGGCGGCTTGGTCGTCGCCCTGGTGATCCTGTTCTTTTCCATCATGGGCCCGGTTTTCCGGGCATGGCTTGAAGCGAAAGCGATCAAGGCACAGCAGGAAAAGGCGCAGCAGGAACAGGAAGCGAACCAATTCCGTCGGCAACACCGACCGCAACCCCGACCGGATCGGGACCACGAGAATGTTTCCGAGTATGCCGTTGCAGGAGATGTTTCGACTGAAGGGCGTGCGCAGTCGACGGATACGTATGAACCGCCGAAGCGTCCCCGGAAACCGAAGCGAAAAGTGTTGCGACTGGAACCGGAAGTTGCCGTCGAAGGAGAACCTGCCCGGGTCGTGACAGCCCGGTCGGCCGGCTTGGCGCGGCTCGAATCCTCGTTTCCTTCGGAAAGCGTTTTCGGCGTTTCCGAACGTCTCGCCTCGCCGGTCGAACTTTCCGGTTTGAAAGCGGATGCGCTTCCGTCGGATCAATACGACCCGCTGTATCAGGACCCGCTGTACCAGGATGCGACCGCCGCGACGGGTTCGGCTCCGCCCCCGTTTCCGACCCGGGCATCCGAGCTGCTGCGGCTCTTTTCTTCCCCTCAATCGATGCAGCAGGCGATGATCCTTTCGGAAATCTTCAGGCGCCCTTACGGAGACGAGCGGTAACGATACCGGGGGCCGTTTACGGTATCAAAGCCGTTCCGCCGACCGGGAGCCCGTCAGGCTTCTTCGATAGGAAAAGCGATGACCTCATCAATGGTCCGGGCTCCGCACAGGATCATCAGGAGGCGGTCCACGCCGAACGCGCAGCCGCAGCACGGCGGAAGACCGCATTCGTCCATCGCCTTGAGAAAATGTTCCTGGGGCAACGGGATTCGGCCGGCGGCGGTTCGCATGGCGTTCACCGCCCGGTTCCTTCGACGCAGTTCCGCGGGATCGTTGAGTTCGTCATACCCGTTGGCCAACTCCATTCCGTCGACAAACAATTCGAAACGCCTGGCGACCCCTCCGTCGATGTTCGCCATCTGGTGCTGCCAAACCGGGTAATCCCGGACGAGAACGGGACTTTCTCCGCCGAGATACGGTTGGATCAGTTCGGCGAAAAGAAAATCGATCCAAGGCTCAACGTCGGTCGGATCGGTGCTGCCCTCGACATCGGGAAACGATTCCGGATAGGCGAGACCGCGTTTCGATGCGCAACGTTTCAGTCGGCCCGTTTCGGCGGCATGAGGGTCGATCCCGGTTTCGCACTCGAAAAGTTGCCCGAAACATCGTTCCTCGGCCGGGCCGCGACCGAGAACGGCTTCGACGAAATCGGAAAGAAATCGCATTCCGCTTTCATAGGTGTCACCGACCCGATACCATTCAAGCATCGTGAACTCGACATTGTGGAAGGCCCCGCGGTCTCCACGGCGGAAAACGGGGCCGATTTGATAAATCGCCTCCATTCCGAGACTCAACAACCGTTTCATCGCCAATTCCGGCGACGTGTGCAGCATCATGGGCGGTCGCGCGATTGACGGCGTTGTCGCTCGCATGATCGATCCCGGCAGCCCGGCATCGACGACCATGAGCGGATCGATGAAGCGGTCGGCAATCGAATCGGACGACAAACAGGGAGTTTGTACTTCGAGAAACCCCTGTTCGTCGAAATAGGAACGTATTTGTCGCAATAACGTTGCGCGACGGCGCAAATGGGAAAGGTTCGCCATGAATTGTTCGTGAGCAACTGTAGACCAACGGATCGAATGCGGGGAATCGGAATTTACCCGATCACGATTCGCCCCGAATGATGCCAATTCGAAATGAGGCGATCGATCGCGGACCGCATTTCTTCGGGCGGAATCGCGCCGAAACCCCGGTACTCCATTTCCGTACGCAAACGACGCATCGAAGCCGCGTCCACGACCGGCGGATGTTCGCCTTTCCCGTCCGGGCAAAAAAGCGTCAGGAGCGCCCGCAGGTGGTTCTCGGCCCGCGCGTCGACCGGCTGCCAACCGTCGAAGGCGAAATCCCAGCTCAAATCCCAGGTACGGACGATCGCATCGTCGCAGCCGGTGATGAAACGCCGGCCCGGAACATCGATCGCGATACACATGATCGGAGCCGGGTGTCCCTCGATCGTCCGCGACGTGCCGCCGAGCAACGGAGACATCCCGATCTTCATGTCCTTGCCGACATTCAGCAGGAAACGGTCATCCGCGCTGATTTCCAGGGCGGTCGCGTCGCTCAAATGGACGGTCGATTCGCGGACCGGTTTGTTCCCGGGAATATCCCAGACGACCAGCCGGCCGCCGCGCCCCAAGCTGACGGCATGGGAAAGATCGGTCGTCAGGAGGACGGCCGCGACGGGTTGATCCCGGTGTGCCGGGACGGTCCGGACGGGGGCTTCCGAAAGAACGTCCCAAAGATGTACCGCTCCGTCGTCCCCTCCCGTGATCAAATAGCGACCGTCCCTGCTGAACCGGAGATCGTTCACGCTTCCGTCGTGCGCCTGAAACCGGCCCTTGATCTTGTTTTCCATCATGTCCCAAAGAACAATCGCCCCGGTCCCGTTGGCGATCGCCACGGAACGACCCTGCGGGTGCAGCGCGAGTCGTGTGAGCGACTTGATGTTTTCTTTGAGTTTTCGCATGCATTTTCCGCTGGTAACGTCCCAAACGCGGACGCTCATGTCCCAACTGCCGGAAATGATATATTTCGAATCCTGCGTCAGGACGACGGAACGCACCCAATCGGAATGGCCATCGAACACGCCGGAGCACCCGCCGTCCGCAAGATTCCAGAGCCGAATCGCGTTGTCCCGTCCGGCCGAGACGCCCAAGGTCCCGTCGAGGGAGATCGCGACCGAGGAAACCGTATCGTGATGCCCCACGAAGGACTGCGTGCAGAGGGCATCGACGACGTTTTTCCGCCGACAGAACCGGGTGATCGGATCCCATATATCGAGGGTCCCGCGAACGGTTTCCCACAGCGGCAATTCCCGGGCTTTGTCGATGGCCGCGACGGCTCCCTGAAAATCGCCGTTGCGGACGGCCGTGCGGATTTCGTCGCAACGGTCGTTCATCTCGGCCTGCCGGCGTCCGACCTCTTCCGAGCTCGACACGAGCGAAAGCAGGATCGGTGCCCGGAACGGCGCCGCGGCGGTCAGGAGTTCGATATCCCAGATACGCAGCGCCCCGCCGGCGATCAGGGTAAAGGCGAATTTGCGTGTTTTACCGAAATACACCGCCTCGACGCTCCCGCCGAGCGATCGAAAGGTCCGGACGCAACGGCAGGAAGGCAATTCCCAGATTCGGAGCGTGCGATCGATCCCGCCGCTGACGATCCAATGGTCGGTCGGCTCGAAATCCATCGCGGTCACTTTGCCTTCGTGTCCGAACAGATCGCCCACCTTGCGATTGTTGCGTTTTTCAATCACGTCGATCATCCCGTCCCTCAACAGGAAGGAATACGGCGAATGCGGCGGGGCGGCATCAACCGTTTTCGGGGCGATGCGGGCCCAGGGAATCGGCCGGAAAACCGCGATCGCATTCGGAGAACCGACCCGGCACATCGCGAGTCCTTCCTCGTTTTCCAGGGAAACAAGCTCGAATTGCAGGTTGTCGCTGATGCCGATCCGTCCGGTACGCGACGATTCGCGCGTCGACTCGTCCGTCCCGCCGATCGGCCGGGAAGAAGGCGCAAGCACCGGGATCGTTTGGGAGGAAGAGGACGGCGAGCCGGGGAAATTCCGCTTGAAGTTCATCCTTTCCTGACCGGTCACGGTTTCGCGAAGCGTGTAAGTCGAACGGTCGGTCGGGAAAAGAAACAACTCTTCGTTTTCGGACACCAACAATTCATGGTCCGCGCCGGTGGGAATCGTCAACCGCTCGACACACCGGCAGCTTTTCGCGAGATGTTGTTCGGTGGAATGCAACACCCTGCGGATGTCGTCGCGGTCCTCCCGTTCCAGCGCGGTTTCGAAGGCGTCGACCGCCGATTGCGGATTGCCCCGCTCCCGTTGCAGGAGACCGAGGGCGTAGTACGCGCTCGCCGCGTTTTCCCGGGTTTTGACGAGCGTTTCCAGTCGTTCGACCGCGTCGAGATCGGTCAGCCGCGAACTTCGCCACGCCAGCAGCGTTTGATTGTAGGTCACCTCGGGATGCCACGGGAGCATCTTCGCCGCTTGGGAAAGAAGCGNNAAGTCGAGCATCGAAGCGGCCCTGTTGTTGATGCTTTCGGGAGTCCAGGCGGCACTGACCGGCTTGGATCGGGGAAAGGCCCCCCCCCGGATGTCGCGATAGATTTCCGTCAGACGGTCGGCGACCGCTTCCATCGACTCGGGACGTTTGCGGGGGTCGGGTTCAAAACACCGGAACAACAACTCGGCCAGCGCCGGCGGAACCTTCGGACGATCCGCCGCCGCTTCGTTTTTCAGGAAAACCTCAAAGACTTTCCGGGCTGTTTGTCCGCCCTTCCGGCAAGGCGGGCGACCGTGAAACATCGCGAGCACGCTCACGCCCCAGGACCAGATGTCGCTGTGGAGCGTAATCGGCGGCAACGCGCCGCCGCGGCCCTGTTGAATCATGGTAAAGGCGTGATACTGTTCCGGCGAGCAATATCCGGGGGTCATGCCGCCGCTTTGCGGGCTCAAATCGACTCCTTCAAGATTGTCCGACGAATCGGAGGCGGTTAAAGCGGCCCCGTTTTTCGTGCTGTCGCGCGACCGTCCCGCGGTCTCGCCCGTGTTACTCCCGGAGGTCCCCGCCGAAGAAACGCCCTGGGCCAAACCGAAGTCCGTCACTTTCGCGATCTGCCCGGCCATCATCACGTTTGCCGGTTTCACGTCGAGATGCAGCAATTTCCGTCGATGGGCATGATGGAGTCCCCAAGCGAATTGCGTCGCGACGTCGAGAATGCGCGCCAACGATTCTTCCGGGCCGCCCCGGTAAAGCCGACCGTCGCGCATCCAGTCCCGCAGGCTTCCGTCGGCGACAAACTCGGCGAAGAGCCGGGGAATGTTGTCGATCCGCCGGACGAGGTAACATGTCACGATATTCGCATGCAAACCGAGTTCGATCCAGGTTTGCGCCTCCCGTTCGTAACTGAGCTTGCCGGATTCCGTGGAGAACACCTCCGGTTTCGGACTCTTGACGGCCAGGTCGAGATCCCATTCCCGGTGGTGGACACGATGGACGATGCCGACACCCCCTTCGGCAAACGGGACGCCCGGGGCCAATTCGAGGACCTCGTAGGTCCCGAGAATCAGGTCGCCGATCTTCCAATTCCCGCGACCGTCGGTGAGCCGGAGCGACTGCGTTTCGGGAAAACGGTCGGAAATGCCGAGCGCTTCTCCGCCGTTCGCGGGTATTTGCAGTTCGAATCCCGAATCGGGTTGCGTTCCCGTTTGGCCCGGGGAAGTACGAATCCGCGATCGTATCTGCGTCCTGGTCGCCTCTTTCAACTCGAACGTTTTTTTACAGCCCGCGCAGGTCCCCACCTTGCCGAGAAACGTTTCTTCGAGCATGTATTCGCGAAAACAATGGGGACAAACGGTACGGAACACGGAAGAAGTTAAAAGTTATACTGAAAGTTTTTAGTTTGTTCACTGCATGAATCGTTTGGCGACATAACGGCTCAACATGAAATCGTATGGAATCGACGTGTCGGTGAGGACGTAATCGATACCCGATTCCTGGCACATCCGCCGGTAACCGTCGGTGAAAGCGCGGACCTGTTTGATGTACGTGTCGCGAATCGAATCCGGCTCGATCATGATCCGCTCGTTGGTCTCCAGGTCGTGAAACGCGATCGTATCCTCGAAAGGAAATTCGAGTTCCGCCTTGTCGAAGACGTTGAACACGATCACCTCGTGCCGTCGGTGCGTGAAGTGGTGCAGCGCCTTCATCAGGTTCTCCGGGTCGTCGTACAAATCGCTGATGAGCACGATGAGGCAGCGTTTTTTGAACCGGTTCGCCAACAGGTGCAGGATCGAGGCGATATCGGTCTCCTCGCCGGGCCGCATCGTGTCGAGCCGGTCCATCATCTCCCCGAAATGCCGGGGCGAACTCCTCGCGTCCATGTCGAGCCGGATTTCCGTGTCGAAGGTCGTGAGCCCCACGGAATCCTGCTGCCGGGTCATCATGTACGCCAGGACCGCCGTCAAATAACAGCCGTACTCGAATTTCGAAATTTTCGACTGGTGTTTGTAGCCCATCGAACCGCTCGTGTCCAGGATGATCTGGACCTTCATGTTCGTTTCTTCCTCGTA
>DOMV01000291.1 GCA_003509805.1 Planctomycetaceae bacterium | reverse complement strand
ATCATATCGGCAGCGTCGATGACATCTTTTCTGCCGTCTTTCAGTGCCGCCGACCTCAAATTTCCCCGATTTTCGCTGTAGGCGTCATTGATCGGAAATAACATGGAAATCGCCTCGTGAGCCCGTTCCTTTTTGACTTCACCGATCTCGGACTGAAAGCGATTCAACTCTTCCGTGCGGCGTTTGAGGATCGCGTCATGCCGAGCCTTGGTGGTTGCCGAGGCAAGTTGATCGTCGTATGATTTCAGCGACTCGTTTCGCTCAGCCGTAATGTCGTCGATGCGTTTTTGAAATTTCTCGTTGACACCGCCAAAGACTTCCGTAAATTTTTCTGCAGACCGGATGTCGGGAAGCGTCCCCGGTGCTTCCTGCGATTTGCCGGCAACGGTTGTTCTTCCTTCAACCAGGTCTTCCAAAAACGACACCGACCGCTCATAGCCCGTGTCGAGGCTCACCATGTCCTTGAGTTGCAGCTTTCCCCCATCGAACAGTTTCGCTCGGATCGGCCCCAGGACTTCGCGACGAAAGTCTTCCGGCTGTTTGGCAAGGTACTCCGCATAAGACGTATTGCCTGAAACGGGCCGAAACGCGGAACCCTTGCCATGTTGTTTTTCATACGTTGCGACCTCTTTGTAATAGAGCTGCTTGCGATAATCGTAACTCAACCGGTTCCACGGCTTTCCCTTTCCGGTCGCGGAAATTTTGGCATCGTGTCGCTCCCGGGCCATCGTCTCGAAGTCCTCGCGTTCGGCCGGTCTGTTGCCGAATTCGTCTTCGACGCCTTCGAGCTTGATATAGGGGAGGAGGATTGAGCGGCAATGAGGGTGAAGCGGCGGGCGTTTGACGGCGTACAATTCCTCCATGCTCCAGATCGTACCGTCCAGCGAGCCGCAAATCAGACTCGTTTTCGAGTCGAGCGTCGCCAAAAACCGGATGCCGTCAAGGATGTCTCGATCCGGGAGCGTTCTCAGCGTTTCGAGCGCGTCGCCGGTCAGGATGGTTGCCGGTTTCGCGAGGATGTCTTGAATCGATATGATCAAGCGACGGGCCGCCCGTCACTGAATTTCCGCCGAAAACCGTTCTTTTCGCGACCTAAACTTCGCGGGACGGAGCGGTTTCGGCAGGCGATTACGTACCTTCCCCGGTCGGATCGTAACGATTATTACGATTGTTACGACCGATTGCGGATGAGATTTTTTCCGATTTTATCCATGCGTTTTTTTTTCATGCAATCACGTTTCGCAACGTAAGTTGGTTCGTGAAGAAAACGGATCGCCGCCCGTGGCGACCATGAAAAACTTTTGGCTTTTTCTGGAATGGGTGTTGACAGGTGAGTATTTTTGATGTACGGTGTAATCACAGAAAGGGGGTGATAACTCTGAACGCTCGATTTAATTTTAATATCCCTGACGATTTGCTTGAGAAAGTGAAGGTGATTGCGGAAAAACGGGGATCGTCAGTTGCCGCAATTATCAACGAACTGCTCTCTGATTACGTCGGTGAAAATAAATTGAAAGCCCTTGAAGAGCGAGTCGCAGAACTCGAAAGAGTAGTTTTCAAAAACAAGAAGTAAAACCACGATGGAAATTGCATACGCAAACAACCGGATTGAGAAGATATGTACGGATGAAAAAAGAGGCAAAAAAGAATTAGGCCCGACCGGAATGAGGATTTTGACCGGGCGGCTGATTCAGATTGCGGAAGCAAGCAACCTCGAAGACCTGCGAAACCGTCCGGGAAGCTGGCATGAATTGACCGGAAGCCGCTGGGGCCAACTTGCCGCAAGTTTGGACGGGCTCAATCGGTTGGTTTTTGAACCGAACAACGATCCTCGACCGACCAAGCCGGATGGAGGCTTGGATTGGTCCTCCGTCACTGAGGTCATTATCATTGAAATCACGGATTACCACTAAGAAAGGCGTACCATGACCACATTAGAAAGAAAAAAAGCGGCTCCATTCCAGCCGAATTACATCAGGCTTCTTCCACCTGGAGAGGTGATCGCCGAGAAAATTTTCGAGATGGGAATTGATGCGGAAGAATTTGCACAGCGTTGTGATCTTCCCCTAGATACGATTCGGCAATTGTTGAAAGCGGAAATTCCCTTGACGAAGGAAATCGCCGACAGAATCGAGACGGTAACATGGATGAAGGCCGAAGGTCTGACGCAATTGGAAACGCGATACCGGAGCGATTTGGCTTTTCTTCAGCAGCACCCGGATTTTCCGGTGGTTCGGTGAGCAACATCCGAACCACCTATGAGGTGATCAATGGCGAGACATGAACTGAAAGATTCGAGGGCCGTTCCCGGTTTTAGCTGCTTGAAAATGAAGCAAGAACTTCAGGAACGGGTTGACCGAGAAACAGAAGGCATGACGGACATGGAAATTCTTGAGCACACCCGAAAGGGTAGCGAAGCATTCCGAGCAGAGCAAAAACAACGTCGTGCCGAGAAAGTCGAACTGAAAGAACTGGTCGGCAAGAAATGAAAAACGGCGTCAACTGGACGATTGCAACCCGGTCAGTCAACGCCTTGTAACACGTAGTTTTCCAACCACGGAACACCTTCTATTGTAGGCGATTTCTGCCTACGGTCAAGGGTGTTCTCCAAAATTCCGAACACCGTCTGCGCAAAACGTGCGCGCGGAAAGGAGTATCTCTCGATGAACCCCATTACGATCACGATTCAGCCGTGCAAGGAGCCCGTTACGATTATCTTTCACCCCGACGGCGTGGCGACCGAAACGATTGTCGAACCGGAAACGACCGCCAAGAAGAAGGTCAGCTTGGACACGTTCGAGCTTCACCGGGAGAGGATCGAGCGACGTTTTGCGGAGTCCGGCGGCTTCGGGATGGTTTCCGAACTGAAAAAAAGTCTTTGGAACCGGGACGACCTGTTTCACGAAATCCTCGACGTGATCGGCGCCCGGCGTTTTGTCGTGCGAAAAAAGACAGCCACTCGCCGAACGACGTATTACGTGCTCCGCGACGCGATTGAAGCGTTCCGGCGTCACGTCAAGAAACAAGGATGGGAAATCATTGAATAATCAAACATGGAAGACGTCGCGATTTCCAGCCTGGTCCAGCTTGCGGACATCACCGCGACGCTTCACCTCAAGTACAAGAGCCTGTACGAATCCATTGGAGAAGAGGGGGATGTCTTGGTCGTTCTCAGCCGCGACCCGGAGCATCCGAATCGCGTGGCCATCGAATCGCGGCTTCCGAACATGCCGATTCGCGAAATCGTTCCCTCCCCGCAGACCGGGCAACCGGTCGCCGCTTCGCCGAAACCGTTTCGCTCGACGCAACCGAGCCTTTTCGATTTGGAGCATCCACTTTCCGAAAATCCCGAACAAACGGAAACACCGCTCTCCGCATTGCGGAAAGCCGGTTGCGGCGGAAGAATGCAGGAACCGGTCATGCCGAATCGGCTGTTGCGGCGGCAACGGCCGGGCGACGGCCTTCGGGTGAGCCGGGCCTACCTGGTGAGGTGAGAGCCGCACTTGGCCGTCCGCTTTTTCGCCTGCTCAATCGCTATTTTCAGGTTGTATACTGGAAACGTGATGAAAATGAACATTGGGTCACGTCTGCCTGCCGCACTCACTCGACCCTAACTGCTGTTTGTATAATGACATAAACGGATCGTTCGAGCGGCAGGCGATTGTGCGCGGGAACAATTTCAGGCCGTTTGCGGTATACACGATTCGGCGAGCGAGCGAAATCGGAATACTCCTTGAGCGATTCCGGCGAGTTGAATTTGCCCGAAAAGTAAGTTTTTCTGCCTTTGTGCTCGACGAAA
>DOMV01000361.1 GCA_003509805.1 Planctomycetaceae bacterium | reverse complement strand
GCCGTGTACGGCGCACTTGCCCCCGACTGCCGGAAAGCGTTCGGCCTGTTCCGGGCGATGGGCTGTTCGGAACAGGAGATCGCGGAAAAACTCAATCTGGAACTGAATGAGGTACGCCTGCGAATCAGACAGGCGAAAAAATGTATTCGATCCCGCGTCCTGACGGCGGCGGTGCTCGCGGCCCGAAAGGGGGAGGATATCCCCACGGCCAGGGAGCGGATCATCTGGCGACTCAACTATCTCGTTTCGGTCCGGCAGGGTCGGCAGGCGATGCCGCCTCTGCCCGTGCCGGACACGCTGACGGACGCGGAAAAACGCGAGGTCGAGCTTCTGTTCCGGGCATTGGAGCCGATCCGGCGCGACGTCTATGCGCTCCACCGGGGCCTGGGCCTCGAACCAAAGGAAACGGCCGACTGTCTGGATATTTCGAGAGAGGAAGTCGCGGCCCAAGTGCACGCGGTTCAGGATGGTTTCGGCGAGCGGCTGATGCAGCTTGTTGCCGTGCTGCTGCGCAGGGCGGCGTTCGTACCGGACACGCCGGATATGGCACCGTCTGTGACGGAAACGGCCCGAATCGCCTACCGGTTCCTCAGCGAAGCACAGCAGGAATTTTTCCGGCTCTATACGCTCTCGAATGAATCCGTCCCGGAACTCGCCGACCGGCTCGGTCTGACCGCCGACGAGGTCGCAGGCCGCTTGGACGGTGTTCGGAGCACGCTGATCCTGCGCGCGGAAATCCTGCTGACCAGTTGGCTGCGGGAGGTCACAGACGGACGGATGCGCGCGGAAACGATTTTTCGGAACATCGAGAAACGGCGAGAGGGGATTTTTGAGGAAGACGATGTTACGGAACATGGCGACGAGACCGATTCGTTTATCAATGCGGAACTGATCGAAGCGCGAAAATCCTTGATGCTCCTGGATTATGACTGTCGCGAGGCGTTCGTCTTCGGCATCGGGGCCGGACTGGGCGCGGAGACGGTCGCCCGGTACCAAAACGTCTCTGTCGACGAGGCGAATCGGCGGATGCTGGATGCGCGAGAAATGATTCGGTTGCGGACGGAGCAACTGATGACCGGGATGCTCCAGCTCAAACTAAGTCAGCCGGATGCGCCCCGCATGAAAGAAACGGAGTTTTATGCGGCCAAGGCGGCGTTCCGGTTCATTCCGAAAGAATGCCGGAGCGTTTATGTCCGCTATGCCGTTCACGCCGAAATGTTGGGCGAGATCGCCCGAAAACTGAACTTGCCCTACGACGTGGCGGAAACGCGGCTCGAAACGGCCGTGAAAATGGTCGTGAGCCGATCCTTCGCCGTCGCCATCGCCGCGACCAGCGGGTTCAAGGGCGGAGAACCGGTCGCAGAAGCCTTGCTCGGCGACCCGAAAAAAATCCGGTTCCCCGCCGATGTCTGGTATGAACCGCCCTCCCAAACGACCGATGCTCCGCAAGCGGAACCGGCCCCAACGAAATGCCGGAACCCCGTTGTGGCGGCACTGGCGCTTCTCGCCGGCCCACCCGTCCAGTTGGGTGCGGCGGCGTCGAATGCGGAGACCATGGCTCTGACAGGGCTCTGGACGGCCATACCAACCGTGGCATCCTTGTATGTAGGCATGCCCATTTGGACTCTCTGGTTGCTGGGAACGGAGTTTGTCGTCGGATGCGTGCTCCTGCGTACGGTACCGACATTGCCGGCAAGAGTGCAATTGGTGAAGCAGTTGTTCTGTTTATACTCGGCCGCTTTCATCCTGCCGTTCGCTCTTTTGTTGGCCGATTGGGGACTTTATGAATTGTCCGGCCTAAAACTCCATCGCTGGGCGGCTTTTTCCATTTATCTCGTAGGCAATATCACGCCGTTTATTTGGACAATCAATCATTGCCGTCGATGGCGAAGCACAGAGAGCGGTTCCAATGATCGACCGGAGCAGTTACGCGCCTTTCTCAATCGGGGTTTTACCGCTGAGGCATTCGTCCTCGCCGCCTTCTTTGTTTTGCTCGGCCAAGACATGTTGTGTGGTCCGTCGGGTCAGCCGGGAGGGGCGTCATTGTGGCCGATTTTCGCGCTCGCGGCCTGTTTTGTCGGCCTGTTTCACCTGCTCGCCTATTGTGCGTTTCGATATTTTTGTCGTTTCTCCAAAGGCGCAGCCGATTCCCGGAAGCACGAGTCGATTCCGCCGCCGAAGGAATCCTTTTAGCTCAGCAGGGAATTCATGGAGTTCGTGCGTTTCGCACCCTTTGCCATGTGGGTGCTTGCGGGAAACATAACCCACCTGGTGTTTGTGCGGCTTCATATCCTCGGCTCTTCGTTCGAAATCGCTCTTTATTCCGCCTGCTGGGCACTGGTTTGGTTTTTCAATACCAAACGGCTGCAATCCGAACAGGTCCGATATGACGGCATCCGGTGGGTGATCGTCTTGACCCTGTTCGTATGTCAACTCGCCATTCACCGCTGGTTGCGAATGAATGTTTACTATTGAAACGGCACGACGACAGATCGGGTATGCTTTGTGCGGGACCAAACTCCCGGCCCACCGCCCCCCAACGCTCCGCGGTTCAGGGGTTGTCTCCTTGGCGAAAGTTTCACCCCGGACAACGCATACCGGTCCTTACCTGGCACTGTTGAAAGCCCCGAAGCTGCCCAGCCAGTCGGCCGACGTGGCGGCGATGCCGTTAGGATGTTCCGGGTTGCACCACGACGTGTTCGGGTTGTCGCAGTTGCAGCAGGGATTGTCGGCGGACGTTTGGGCGATCTCCTCCTCGGTCAAAATCTCATAATCGGGCAGAGGCTTCTTGTCATATTTGAACGGGGTCTTTTTCGCGGCCATGACGGTCCTCCTTTCAAGGGTATGTTATGATGAAAAAGGGCGTAACGGAAGAGATTCTACGTGTTTGGCACACGGAAATCAAGAGGCGACACAAGACCTAAGCACTCGAATCCGCCGGGCGGTACGTTAAAACGGTTCATCACACGCTTCGCATTCCAGTGTTTTCAGCATCTCCGGCGTGAACGGTTTCGGGAACACGCCGTAGCGGATCCGCGGCATCTTGATTTCGTACGGTTTGTCGAAGGCGTGCGGGTTCGATTCCATGATCTCGGTATAGGTTCGCAGCGTCGCTTCATTCGCCGCCCGCGTCTGGCGGCACAACATGTCGTAATG
>DOMV01000099.1 GCA_003509805.1 Planctomycetaceae bacterium | reverse complement strand
CGGAACGGACATTTTCAACGTCATCCCGGACCCGGGCCTCGGCGGGGGCAGCTATTACCTCATGTTCGCCTCCGGAGGGTTCGACGGCGACACCGCCAATTTCAACGAAACGAACAACCTTAACATCAACGGCGGCGACTATGTGCCTTCCGACCGCAACACGGCGACGCTGAGCATCGTCAACGACACGCGGGCCGGCGCCGCCGCGACGGCCCAAATCATCTACCTCGACCTGACCTTCAACAACCTGAACCTCGTTTGGAACGGGACCGGCGCGGCGAATACGTGGGATACGGACGGAAACAACACGAACTGGAAATACGGCGCATCCGGAACGGCCACGGCCTTCGCGGACAACGACTTCGTGACCTTCGACAACACGGCCGCCAGTAAAAACGTCGTCGTCGCCGGCGATTGGACCGTTTCCGGCATGAACATTTCCGGCCTGACTTCCGGGCAGCGCTATGTTTTCAGCGGTCCCGGATCGATTACCGGCACGACGACGGCGAACGGATCGGGTATCACGCCGACCGGAATCCTGACCGTCACCGGCGCGAACACCGTTGCCGAGATCGGCGTCGGAACGAATTTCACAGGCGGGATCCATCTCCAGAACGGGGCCACGATCGTTATCGCCAAAAACGACGCGCTCGGGGTGTACGGCGACGTCGCCTACCATTTGAACAATAAAGTCGGCTACGTGGACGTCACCGGAAGCGGCAAAATCGCCGCCGCCGGGGACCAGGAAATCCTCAACCGCTTCAACGTCAATTCCGGCGGAACACTCACCTTCGATATTACGATGGGAAATTCGCTGACCGTTTCGGGCGTCAATGTCGCCGCGCCCGGTTCCGAAGGAGCCGCGATCCATCTTGCCGCCGGGGCGACGATGAACAAGACCGGAAACGGCGAATTGATCCTTGAAAACAACCAAAACCTCGCCGCGAACAGCCGGGGCGGTGCGATCTACGCCACCGACGGCGCGACGATCGGCGGAGGAACGACCATTCGGGACAACGTCGCCATCCAAGGGGCCGCGATTTACATGGAAGGGGCCGCCCCGAATTCGACCCTGACGCTTGATGCGACCGCGGGAGACGTCACGTTCACCGGGAACGGCTCGAATGCGATCTATCTTGAAAAGAATACGAACCTCAACGTCACGGCCGCCGCTTTCGGGCTCGGACTCGTTTACATCGACGACGAGATCAACAGCGGAACGACCGGCGGCAATACCATGACCGTCGACACGCAAAACGGCGGCGGCGTCCTCTTCTCGCGGAACGTGCGATTGAACACCACGGGCCGGGAAGCCGATGCCGTCCGTATCCGCAACGGCGTCATGCACGTCAGGGACGGCGTGACCTTCGACACCGTCGCGGCCAATTCGGTGTTTACCGTCGAATCGACCGGGGCGCTCTTCGGCGGCGGGACCGTGAAAGCGGGACAATTCAACATCTACGGGATCATTTCCGCGGACAAGAACATTTACTATCCCACGCAGATCACGGACCCGATCGGGACGTTGACCCTGGACGGAAACGTCATGTTCAACGGAGCGGCCTTCCTGGTCGACCTGGGACCGGAACCCGGACCGGACGCCGACATGATCGTCGTCACCGGGAACACGACTTTCAGCGGAACAAAGAGCAATTTGTACGTCGATTTCAAACAGGGCGAATACGACTTCTTTACCTCCGAAGGAACGCTCACGCACCTTGGCGGAAGCACCGATCCCAATGCCTCCTTCCAGGTGATTTTCGCCGACGGCAGTACGGCGCTGGATCGCGCGACCGTGACCGTCCAGTCGCGGCAGGAAGGAACCGATACCATCCTCTCGTTGAAATCGGAGAAGGACGTCGACCTCAAACTGTTCTGGACCGGTACGATCGACAATGTCTGGTACGGCAGCGGCAACGTGGAAAACTGGGTCCGCGAAAACGGCAGCGACGTCGCCTTCCTTAACGGCGACTATGCCGTCTTCGACGACCGTACCAACGTCCAGACCGTTACCGTCGGTTCCGACAGTTCCGGTTCGGGAAACGGGACCGTGACCGTCAGCGGCATGGAAATTCTCGGGGGCGTCGATTACGTCTTCAATCCGGGAACCGCCGACAGCGTGATCATCGGTTCCGCGGTCGGCTACAGCCCGACGGGAAAACTCATCGTCGACGACGGTGCGCGAGCGACGTTCAATCTGGCGACCCAATTCGACCATGGAACGGCGATCGGAAACGGTACCGTCGTCCTCGGGCACGATCGCGCACTCGGGCAATACGTCGCCGGGGGAACCGCCGGAGTCGTCGAAGTGGCCGGCAACGCCACCGTCACCACGACCGCCGATCGGGATATCGACAACCTGTTCACGCTGGGCGGCAACGGGGCCTTGACGATCGATACGAACGGGAAGAACATCCGCCTCTCGCAGGCGATGACTTCCTCCGGCGCGAACAATACGTTCGTCAAGGCCGGCGCGGGAATGTTGACGCTCGACACCGGAGCGACCGCCGTGAACATGATTAGCGGTGCCGCCAGGATCGACGAGGGGACCCTCGCACTCCTGGGCGGTTCGCAGCTCAACGCGGGAACCGCCTTCGCCATGACGAACACCGGGACGACCCTGGTCGGGACCGGCAGGATCGCGGCGACGAATTCCACCTTGGCCGGAACGATCTCGGCGGGGGATGCGCCAAACCAGGTCGGTTCCCTGACGTTCGACGGCAATGTCCTCTTCAACGGAGCGACGCTCGTCGTCGATCTTGAGAGCCCCGCCTCTTATGACCGGATGTTCGTGGACAACGGCTCGCTTTCCTTCGGGGCAAGCAAAAACACGGTCTCGCTTTCGCAGTGGGTCGACGGCGTTTACGATCTCGTGACCACCGGCGCCGGCGTTTTGACCGGGGGCGTCGATGTCGCGGAATACTTCAGCGACGTCGTCGTCGACGGACGCAAGAGCGCGAGCATCCGGGTCGACACCAGCGGGAACATCCTCCAGTTGGTGCTCTCCAGCACCCGGAGCGGCATCCTGGTCTGGACCGGCGGAACCGGCAGTACGGGAAGCACTTGGGACGGCACCTCGATGAACTGGGAGGAAGAAAACAATCCCGGCGAAAAAATGTCGTTCAACACGGGCGATTACGTCCTCTTCGACACCCGGGGGTCTTCGCACAACACTATCAGCCTTGCCGCCTCGCAGACGGTTTCCGGAATGGAAATCAACGCGGGCAGCTACACCTTCGACGGGACCGACGGCGTCGTCCTGAGGGGCGACTCCGGCAGTGTCAAAGGCGACATCGGGATCACCCCGCTCGGTCAACTCAAGATCGGCGGCGGCGACACCACGATCAATATCGCGACCGATTTCGACGCGGGAACGACCTTGGACGGAAGCGCGATCGTGACGCTCGGTCACGACCAGGCGCTTGGTAAATACACCGTCCCGGGCGGATTGAAGGGACTCCTCGCCGTCAACGGGAACGGGACGCTCAAAATCACCGAAAGCCGGACGCTCCAGAACCGGATCGAAATCGGCCCGGCCGGAAAACTCAACGTGAATATCGGAACACAAAAAGATGCCGTCTCGAATTTGACGCTCTCGGGAATCGTCACGAACGGGGGAACGAAGGGCGGAGCGCTCTATGTCGCCGACGGCGGCGTCCTGAACACGACGGTCGGCGGAGCCGGTACCGGAAACCTCATCATCGCCGGCAACGGCGCGACGAACGGTGCGGGGATCTATGCGGAGTCGAGCCTGACGCTCGGCGGAAACACGCTCTTCCTCAACAACCGGGCGGCCGACAACGGCGGGGCGATTTACATGGCCGGAACGAGCGGTTCGAACACGCTGACCTTGAACGCCGACCGCGGTGACATCGGTTTCATCGGGAACACGGACAAATCCGGGGCGGTCAGCAACGCGATCTACATGGAAAAGAACACGCGACTCGCGNNTTACTTCGCCGATGCGATCGCCGGCGGAACGGGCAACTCCTTCCTCAAGGACGGTGACGGCGCCGTGATGTTCCTCTACGGCGACAGTTCGCTCAACGGCGATGCCGTCGGAGGAGCGGCCGGGATCGAATCGGGAACGATGCGGGTCTCCGGCGGAGCGTCGTTCGCGGCACCCGGCAGCAACGGTACGTTCAACCTCGGGAAGAACGGCATCCTTGCCGGGAACGGAAGCGTGCTCGCGGGAGCCGGATTCACGATCGGCGGCACCCTCTCGGCCGACGACAACACCTACACGGTCGATGCGACGACCGGAACGGTCACGGAAAACGTCAACGCGATCGGGAGGCTCAGGCTCTTGGAAAGCAATGTCCGATTCGATGGAGCCACCCTTCTCGTCGACCTGGGGGCGGACAACACATCCGACACCGTCTACGCCGACAAGGGCGTCGATTTCGGGGACAACAAAAATGCGATCGTCTTGAACAACTGGATGAACGGGCGATTCCGGCTGCTCACCGCCGACGGCGGCATTACCGGGAGTCTCGACGATTGGACGGCGCCCCTGGCCGGCGGTCGCCAGACGGCCGAGCTCGAACTGGACGACAATAACCTCTGGTTGATCACTTCCAGTGTCAATGCAAACCTCCTTTGGACGAACGGGCCCGAGGAAAAAGGCAACATGATATGGAATACGAACGACGCGAACTGGCTCAACGCCGGAAAATCCGACGTATTCCTGCCCGGTGACGCCGTCATCTTCGCCGAACGCGGACAGGGAGAGGTCACGGTCGGTTCCGCCGGCGTTTACACGGCGGGTATGCGAATCACCACCGGAACGTTCACGTTCACCGGCGGCTCGATCAACGGCAGCAAAACGGGAACGAATGTCGCCAACGCGACCGGCATGCTCGAAATCACCGGGGGCGACGCGACCTTCCGCACCACCGCCGCCTTCGAGAACGGCTTTTTGATCGGCAACGGGGCCGTGGCCGAACTCACGGCGACCGGAAGCATGAGCTCCACGCTCGGCGACTTCACGCTCGATAAAGGCGGCGTCCTGTTCGTCACGCCCCACGAGAACATGATCGTCGCCAAAAACGTGATCCTCGACGGAACGGTGATCGCCAATCCGCCGGACGAATTCAGAGACGGGATGAAAATCGCGGACGTGATCGTCTCGACCGCTTCGACGCTCGACCTGGGCCGACTCGAAGGATTTTTCAACCGGACGTTCGGGCTCCAGGCCCAATACGTCGCCGACACCTCGACGACCGGGCACATGGATCTCGAATACAGCCAAATCCGGCTGGGCGATTATGCCGGCATGAACGGCCTCGGCCATAACATGAGCGCGGCGGCCGACCTGCTCCAGCAGGCTTTCGACAACGGGGATTTTTCCACGATGGAAGAATACATGGTTCAATCAGGCTCGAATTTCGTCGTCAACATGATCCTCGACCAGATGCGGGGCTCGGAATTGGCCGCCGATTCGCTCACCATGCCCCTGTGGCAACCCTGGCGGGCGGTTTACAAGCACCTGAACATGGATCAACGGGAAATTCCCCAGACCGCGTTCCAGTCCGCCTACCGGGGCCAACTCGGTTCCAAGGGACCCTCGACGCGCGATTTCTGGATGGAAGGGTTCCACCGGACCATCGAAGCCTCGCATGACGGGAACGCCCAAAGCTATACCCTGGATCGGACCGGGGTCGTCCTGGCCCTCGACAAACGGATCAACGTCGATACGACGATCGGGGCGGTGCTCAATTACGCGACTCCGCAGTTGAGTTCGCGGTTCGGCAAGAACGAAGCGAACGATTGGGGGATGGCCGTGTACGCCAAACGGTACGTCAGCGACGACGTCTACGTGAACGCCTATGCCGGGTTCGGTCACCAGGAATACCGTTACAAGCGGAACCTCCTCGCCCCCAACGGCGCCGCGTACCTCCATGAAGCCGAATACGACGGGAACTCCATCTACGGCAGCGTGGAACTCGTCCGGCCCTTCCTGTGGAAGCGGGGAATGACCCTGATGCTCGTCAGCGGTGTGGATTACCAGCAGACCTGGACCGGCGACTTCACCGAAAGCCGATCCTCGGCTTTCGCCCAGCGGATCACCAACGGCGAACTGGGGGATTTGACGATGCGGCTCGGCCTCAACGCCCGTTGGCGGGTGATCGAAGATTTCAGCGTCGACGGTCGCCTGCAATACGGCCATAAGATCGCCGGTGACGATTACGCCAACGTCAACGCGACCTTCGTCGATGTCAACACCCCGCTCGTTTCGAGGGAATTTCGAGGAATCGATCTCGGAACGGAAACGCTCAACGTCGGCGTCGGCTGCCAAGCCTACCTGACCCCGCGGCGCACCATGTTCTTCTTCGCCGACTACGATTTCGACGTCGGTTACAAAGCGATCGCCCATACCGGGCAAATCGGCATCACCAAGCATTGGTAATCGGCGCCGATGCTCGACGACGATGCTCGACGACAGTGCTCGACAACGCCGCAATCACACAAGAAAACCCCGCCGTTTTCGACGGGGTTTTCTTTCGCGCCCAACGGATGTCAAGCAATGGATGTCAAGCGCACCCGGTGGAAGTCCATCTCCGGTCAAGCGCCGGTTTGTTCCTCGTTTTCCACTTCCGTCGCTTCACTTTCCGTCGCTTCATTCCAGGCATCCGGTCCGTCGACGACATCTCCGTCCGAATGCGGTTCCTGATCGGACGGTATCGGTTGTTGCGGGGTCGCCGCCCGCAGATAATCGATCGCGGACCGCGACGTATCGAGCACCATGACGAAGAGAACGGCAAGGAGGCTCGCCGCCCAGCCGCAGCCGAGAAGGACGGCCAGGCTCCCGAGAGAAAACGACAGCGGCATGAGAAGCAGACCGCAGAGGATTCCGCTCCAAAACCCGCAACATTGATAACAGCCGAGAACGTTGTCGACCCATTCGCTGAAACTCCAACCGGCGCTTTTTCCGCGCTCCCGCTTTCGCCGCACTTTTTCAGCCTGGGCCCGGAATGAATTCCTCATTCCCTGGAACAATTTGCCGTCGACGAGGATCGAGGTCAATCCGACCGAGGCGGCGCAAAAAAGCAGGAAGCAAACGATTTCATTCATGGCAGTGCGATAAACGGCGTTTCACAAAAATGGCCGGTACGACAAAACGGGTGTCGGCACAAGTGGACTCCCAACCGGGCGAACCCACGACCGGCTCGCAAGCGACCGGCGTGCGACCGACCCGAACCACGCCCGCCATTTTACCGAAACGAAACATTTTCATCAAGCCCCCCAAGCCCCCGTTTGATTATGTTAAACACAAAAACCGGCCTGACGATCACGATGGCCGATTGCAATGGCCGATCACGATGACCGATCGCGGGATGCCTGATCGAGATATCGGCCCGGGCGGTCGGCGTGTCGCATTCCGGGCCGGACGCCGTCACCGTGGTTTTCCCGGATCGGTTTCCACCACCATTCGTTCTCCAAAAACCACAGGACCGTTTTGCGAAGGCCGCTTTCAAACGTCTCCGAAGGTTCCCAGCCGAGTTCCGACCTGATCCTGCCGGAATCGATAGCGTAACGAAAATCATTCCCGGGCCTGTCGGCGGTAAAGGTGATAAGCCCGCGATACGAACCCGACCGGAGCGGCCTGAGTTCGTCGAGCAGATCGCAGATCGATTCGACCACGTCGATGTTCCTTCTTTCCATGTTGCCGCCGATGATGTAGGTCCGTCCCGGTTCGCCTTCCGTGACGACCTTGAACAGCGCGCGAACGTGATCCTCGACGAACAGCCAATCCCGGACGTGTTTCCCGTTGCCGTACACCTGGAGCGGCTTTTGCTCCAACGCGTCGAGAATCGTGAGAGGGATCAATTTTTCCGGGAAATGATACGGACCGTAATTATTCGAGCAATTCGTAATCAGGACCGGAAAACCGTAGGTATGAAACCAGGCGCGGACCAGGTGATCGCTGCCCGCCTTGCTGGCCGAGTAGGGGTTGTGCGGGTCATAAACGCTTTCTTCCGTAAAACACCCGGTTTCACCCAGGCTGCCGTAAACTTCGTCGGTGGAAACATGGTGAAACCGGAATGTCCGCTTCTTCTCTTCCAACCCCTCCCAATAATCCCGGGCGGCGCGAAGCAATCGACAGGTTCCGACGAGATTTGTTTGCACGAACTCCTCAGGGCCGTCGATCGACCTGTCGACGTGACTTTCCGCGGCCAGGTGAACGAGGTAATCCGGACGTGTTTCCTTCAACAGCGAGAACACGTTCCGTTCATCGCGAATATCCATTTTTTCAAAGCGAAACCGCTTCGAATTTTCCACATCCTTCAATGACCGGAGATCGCCCGCGTAAGTCAACGCGTCAAGGCAGACAACCTCGTACCCGGTTCGTTCGATCAGATATCGAACGAGCGTGGAACCGATGAATCCCGCCCCCCCCGTCACCAAAACGACTTTGCCCATGAGAATGATACTGGAAACGCGGTGAAATTGATTGTTTGGTGAAGGCTGCTTGTCGCACTCGCTCGCGCAACGTCCTTATAAATATCCGGTTGCACGTTTCGTTCGAGCGGCAGGCGATTGTTCGCGGAAACCGTTGCAGGCCGTAGTCGCAGGCCGTTTGCGGTATATGATGCACAAGGAAAGGAAAACCCGTCGTCAGGCCGCATCTTTTTCATCCCGGCCGGGACGGTCGCCACGCGGTATCGCGGGCGTTTCGTCGTTTCGGGTTCCGCGACGTTTGCGGCGCGCAACAGACTTTCCGGAAATACCCGGCAAGAGATTGCCCGACAAGGACCGCACGCCGTGACGGAACCTGTTGAGGCCGTATTTGACGAACGCCTTGGCCCTGGTTTTCGCCACGGGAATTTCCCGTGTTACACGGGACTTGACTCGTGCCAGGAGATCCCTCAGGAAACGATAGTTCGGGGCGATCCGGTTCCGCAGCGCCAGCAGGGCGCGCCCCGCCGTGCGAACATGCCACGGGCTGCGGATGAGCGAGTACCCGAAATGAAGCGAGACGTCACGATGATTTCTCGCGAAAAAGAATCGGAAGGCGTCCCAAAGCGACAACACGGGCGCGGAAGTTCGCACCCTCGAATCCGTCGCGGAAACGGAAAACGGGATATCCCCGAGAACGTCCGCCGTCTCTTTGGAGGGATGGCACAAGTAGGAGTTCAACCGGTCGCCCATGCGGGCCATGAGGTTTTCCATCGGAAAATCGTACTTCAACACGGCATCGGCCAAACAGCCGGCGTACCAGACCACGGCATCCCGGTATTCGTTGACGCCCCATCGAATCAGCGAGGGCGGGACCGTCCCCTGCAAAGGCCGGATCGTGCCGTCGTCTTTCCGGATGAAATCCTGCGTCGCGCCTTCGTTCGCAACGGCGAGTTGTTCGACGATCCCCGTGTAGTCGATCCCCCTGTCGCGGTGGAACAACTCCGAAAACACGCGGGAATGCGAACTGTAGGGAAACCCCGTGAACACGTTCGACCAGACGGGAAACAGGCGGGGTTGCGCGGAAGTGCCGAAGGTAAAGACGTTCATCTTGATTTCCGGATTGACGGTGCCGAGCAGGCATCGCAATTTCCGTGCCGTCACCAGATGCCATCCGATATCGACCATCGATACCGTCTCGTCGTTCGGAACCTCCTCTTGTTTCAGGTAATCGAGAAACCGTTCCCTGACGAGCCCGGCCTGCGCGGTCACTTCGGCACGAAACCCGGCATGGTCGCGAAAATGCGAGGCCAGTTCGTTTCGTTCCTTGCGGGAAAGTATTCTCGTCGCGATATTCCGGATGTTACGGTATTTTTCCGGGAGCGCCTCGACAACCGTTCGAACGGGCATGAAAATCTTCCCGGCGAACTCTTCGATCGTGAGGGATACCCCGGTGAACCAGGCCAGTTCGAATTCGTGGGGGGAAAAATCGAAATAGGAGGCCATGTAAACCACTTTGCGCGACGCGTACAAATAACGCATGTCGACGGCAATCCCCCGTTTTTCGGCGAGGGTCATCGCGATTTTCCGCAAAATCCAGCCGTCCCGGGCAAGGAAATACAGGCGGTCGATGCCGTTCTCCCCGACCCGCGAAAGCATGTCCCAAAGGAATCCGAAAAACAACGGGCCGCCCAGTCCCGCCCCCAACGATTCGCTCGGCAAGTGTCCCGGGTGCGCTATTCGAAAGTACCTGCTGGTGCCCACGGAAAATTGCAGGAGAATGTCGTGGTCGCCGCCGCTTTCCAGCAAGGCGTTTTCATGGGGGCGCAGCGCGGAATCCGTGTAATGAACGGCATGGATTCCCATTTTTCGCGGAACCCGGACATCGGCATGGGGATTATCACCCGTGTGGTGGAGTTGTGACGGTTTCAGTCCCTCCATGTCCAATACGTGCCTGAAAAGGTTGCCGGTCGCCTTTTTCAGTTTGATTTCGCTTGAAAGATAAAGGGGGCACGAGGCGACCCGCCCGTCGATTCCCCGGAGCAGGTCCCGGAGAACATCCTTCGGAAGATACATATCGGAAATCAGGACGACCCGTTTCCCCTGTTCCAAAAGCGAATGGACGTTTTCGATATTTTCAGGAACGCCGATCAGGCATTCCCGCTCGGTCTCGATTTCCAGGTTTTTCAGGAAGGATTTTTGGGCATCGCTCAATCCATGACATTCCTGAAGGGCGCGATAAATATCGTCCAACGTGACATCCTCGTCCGCAAGCCCGATGACGCGGTGACGATAATCGTTTTTCCTTGCACTCCCGGCCCGGCTCTCCGCCGCTTTGCGTTTTTCGGGAAAACCGTCGATCAGGTCGGCATGGAATTCCTTTGAATGCGATTTGCGCAGTTTGTGCTGCATGAGGACGAAGACGCCGCCCGGGGTCGCCGTCCTGCGGGTAACCAACGTGTCGAAAACGTCGAACGAATGAACTTCCCGGTCCAGCACGATTTCCTTGACGTCGTTTTTTCGAGGGACTGGGAATTCGACCCCGAAATGCTCCATGTCGTCAAAAACGTTATAGCCGCGAAAATTATGGAACCCCTTGTCGAATTCCTGGTACGCCTTCGCGATGGAGACGGCCCGGCGCCCCATTTGCCCGGCGTAACCGCCCGTCGAAGTCAAAAGAAAATACGTGGGAATGTCGTAGGAATAAATCACATTCTCCATGACGGTGTCGTTCGGCAATTCCACGAACTCGATCGCGGGATACTTCCCGAATATCCTTTCGAACATGACTTTCTCTTCGGACGCCTGCGTTTCCCTGCGAAACTTGTAAACGACCCGTTCGTGACCGGCGGGCAGCAGGATTTTCTCGACGAACCAGATCATGGTCCGTTCGTAATGGTGAATGGAAAGGCCGGTACGGCGGCGCTCGTCGCTGGGAATGAAAACGGCGTCCGCTCCTTCGCACGACGGGATATGTTCTTTTTGGAAAACGTCTTTCAACACGACGCGTTTCTCTTTCCCGGCGCAGGGAAACGCCTCCGGATGAACGGCATAGGCGAAACGGAATTTCGGATGCGTGACGTTGAAATACTCGCGACCGAACGTCAGCAGCCTCGAATCGTTGCATTTGTCCATCAACCCCGGGTCGACGTCTTTCGGCAAAGGCATCAACCGTTTATTCAAAATATTTTTTTTCCAATAGACGGCAGACCCCTCTTCGATGAAGGAATAGCCCAGGCAATTCCCGTGGGAGGCGATGATGTTGACGTAGTAGGAAAGCGTCGTCTGGGCGTAATAATGGAACGGTCTTCCTTGCGTGATTTGTTCGACGTACCGATCGATCCGGCCGATGTTGTCGCGGACTGTTTCATGATCTTCGCCGTAATAAAAACGGATATCCCAGTTGGGAAACGGAAAGTCGTCACGGACAATGCCGTCGTCGTCCCGCGGGGTTTTGTAATCTCTCGTCAAGACGAAGACGCAGTCTTCGGCGCGCAACCCTTCATGCCGTATCGTCGCCTTGGCGACGAGGTACATGATATGCGAATGAATGCTGAAAAGGTGGAACGTTTCCATGATCGGGTGGAATAAAGCCACGGCACGGGCATCTCCGATGCGCCGGCTCAACTATACCAAAACCTTCCATTCGGGTCAATATATACCATAAACGGCCCGAAACGGTTCCCGCGCACAATCCCGCGCATAACCGCCTGCCGCTCGAACGAAACGTTTATGTCATTGTACAAACAGAGGTTGGGAGCGAGTGCGGCAGACGGACTTGACCGAATGTTCGTTTACACCGCGTTTCCGGTATCTACTGAAGGCTGTTGCAATTTCCCTGCGCCGCCTTTTCATTTTCGCCATGCGGTCTGTCTTACCTCTTTCGCCCACTCCGCGATTCCCGCACATGTTTCCGGAAAGGCGCCGTCGGCAAGCGTTGAAAACCGTGCAGGCGTGCTATACAATCCCTGTTTGTATATGCAGCCTTAATTTTTCATGTAGCCTTTTTCATCCGAAACGACGTGATGATCGAATATGCAGACAAAACGCAGGTCCCGGCGATCAAACAAATATGGATGACCTGTTTCGGCGACAATAAGGACTACACGGATTTCCTGTTCGACAGGCTGGTTCAACCCGGGAATGTCCTGGTCCATTCCCCGGACTGCGACGATACGGACTGCGACGATACGAACGGCAAGGACCCGGCGGCGATGCTTTGCCTTCAGCCTTGCACCGCGATTATCGCGCACGACCAGGTCGATGCCGTTTATGTTTTCGGGGTCGCGACGCTGCCGCCGTGGCGGGGAAAAGGTCTGAGCAGCGCCCTTCTCGAAGAAGTCGATCGCCGATCCGAAGAGAAGGGATACGCCCTCTCAATCCTGGTTCCAGCCGGTGAAAACATGTTCGCGTTTTATGAGAAACGCGGTTACCGCACCGCCTTCCATGTCAAAAAACCGGTTCTCACGGAGGGGGATATCTCCCGGAACGGGCATTCATGCGATTTGGTCCCGGCGGAGTTTGCAAAGCTGGAGGGAATGCGCAACGCTTTTTTTGAAACGCGCCGGACTTTCATCCAGTGGGATTCGGATTACCTTGCCTATATCGACCGCGAAACCCGGGCGTTGGGCGGGGCCGTCTTCACGGTTTTGCGCGGAGGTAAAACGGCAGGGTACGTCGTATGCCACCCCTATCAGGACGCCTTGATCGTCAAAGAGGCGGCCGTAGGCGATGAAGCGATCGACGACGTTCTCGCCGCGCTCCATGAGCGCTTTCACGCCTCGGAATACCGTCTCCATCTTCCCGTCGATNNCGCCGACGCCGCATGTCTGCCGGCCTGTCCCGTTCGCCATGCTTCGATGGCACGACAAGGCGAAACGACGCGAACCGGACTCCCTGGGCGACGCGGCGTACATCGCCCACGTTTTGGACGGGCCCACGTTGGGAGTCGCCCTGCGGGACGCGTGACGTCCGTGGCGGACTG
>DOMV01000157.1 GCA_003509805.1 Planctomycetaceae bacterium | reverse complement strand
ACAACCACCTTCC
This sequence comes from Planctomycetaceae bacterium, assembly GCA_003509805.1. Taxonomy (GTDB): domain Bacteria; phylum Planctomycetota; class Planctomycetia; order Pirellulales; family Thermoguttaceae; genus UBA8133. The sequence goes on along the minus strand of DOMV01000157.1, from coordinate 2,506 downwards.
GTTGCGCAGGCGTTGTACGGACAAAAAAATCCGGGTCGAGACAATGCTTGAGATAGTGCTTGAGAAACCGCTGACCGACGTCGCCGTCACGAACCGGATGGGCAAACAGCCGGAGTGGCGCCATCTCCTCGCCGTGACCCGCTTCATGCCCGGTTAAGCGAAGCAGGGATTCGAATGTTTGTTCGGCCGCCATTTCCGGCAATCGACGGCGACCGCACTGTTTGGCCGCCTCGACCGCTTGGCGCCGCAACCGGACGAGCACCGCTTCATCCGCTCCATATTGGGAATAACGTGTTGAAAGCGGAATAATCCGGCTCACGCTCAATTCGGTCAGTTTTTCAACCATCCATTTCTGGCGATCGCCTTTGGGCAGCGCGACCGCCAAAGTCAACGGAACGGCGACCGGTCCCTCTTCGGAAAGAATGCCGAGGATACGAACCTCGACGCGATCCCGTTTGGTTGCGATGATTTCCGATTCGAATTCCAGACCGCGTCCGTTGAACAGCGTGATCCGATCACCGGCTTTCCGCCGCATGACCCGCACGAGATGCCTCGCCTCTTCGAGAGAAAGAATCAAGAGAGTATTCGTCGCGGGAGGTTCCGCCACGTCAACATAATATCGTTCGGACATGGACGCTTATTCAACAGCGTTACGGATCTGTGAAAAACATCAGACCTGATTTCGAGGGCGGGCTTCTCGGAAGTCGGCTTCGGGAAATTTCAATGGCTTTCAATAGACTCCCCATCGGCGCCGGCGAAAATCGATTGCAACCGCAAACCGTGGGCATTGTACCCGATTTTTATTGTACCCGATTTTTGAGGTATTTCAAAGCGGTACGGGAGTTTTTGCGGGATGGTTTCCATTCGCGAATCCTCCTTGCTTTGTTATCGTTTTTGCGTAAAATGGGGATGATGTTCCGAACACGTCGGAACATGTCAAGCGGGCTTTGTTTTACTGAAAACACGCTTTTTGGGGAAGTCCGGTCGACATCGGCATATCCGGCAGAGCGGCAGATTGCGCCGCCGCCGCATCCGTTTATTTTTTACCCGGAGGTCCGGTATGAACGCCAAAGACATGAAGCGGGGGGCCATCGTCGTCTACAACGGCGCCCCCTGCATGATCGAAGGAATCAACGTCCAGTCCCCCAGCGCGCGAGGGGCGGCCACGCTCTATAAGTTTCGTGCTCGCAACCTGGTCTCGAAACAGAAGGTCGATATCGTTCTCAAGGGCACCGAATCGCTCGACGAAGCCGATTTTCAGCGCCGCGAGGTCAAATTCCTTTACAGCGATCCGGACAGGGCCCATTTCATGGACAACGGCGATTACGAGCAATACGCGATCGATCTCGCCGATGTCCGGGACGAAATGCCGTACATCACCGAACCGCTTGAAGGCATCCGGGTCCTCATCTACAACGACGAATGCGTCGCGATTGAAATTCCGACCGCCGTCGATTTGAAAGTCACCCGCTGCGACCCGGCGGCCCGGGGAAATTCGGCGACCTCGCGGTCCAAGCCGGCGACGCTTGAAACCGGACTCACCGTCCAGGTTCCCGAATACCTGGAAGAAGGCGAAACGGTCCGCGTCGATACCCGGACCGGCGATTTCCTCGGCCGGGCCTGAACCGGTGCGACGGGAATCGCGGGGCTCGTTTTTCACGACCATCCGTTAGTGCGAAGCCGGTTGAGCTGTCCGTCGAATTCGTCCGTTTGCCCGGGGAAAACGGACTTCCGTGAAGTCGGCTTCGGGAAATTTTAACCGCTTCCGGTATGACATTCCCCATGAACACGCTTTCCCGTTTCGTCCATTTCGTCGACCCGGTCGCCGCCTTTCTCGATAACCGGATGAATCCGCTCCTGGTCCGGGAGTTGCGCCAACTCGTGCGCAACCGATTCATCATCGTGATGTTGAACCTGTATATTTTCCTGCTCGTGTTCGTCTGCCTCGTGCAGGTCGGGTTCACCTCCGATTTCACGACGGCGACCGGCGAACGGCTCTTTTACACGCTTACCGCCGTTCTCGGCTGCTCCGCCTTTTTGGTCGTCGTCCCCTATACGGCGTTGATTGCGGCGATGGAACGGATCAACGACGACCTGATGTACACTTCCGGGATTCGGCCCGGCAGTATCGTCTTCGGAAAATTCCTGAACGGAGTCATCCTTTCGCTGCTCCTGTTCAGTACGACCCTGCCGTTCTACATGCTGGCCGCCCAACTGCGCGGCTTGGACGTCAACGACGCCCTGTTTATCGTCTGGCTTGTTTTTCTCGGCCTGCATGTCTTCAACGCGTTCACGCTTCTCCTCTTTACCGGCGTCCGTTCCCATGTCCAACTGATTTTTTTCGGCGCCTTGCTGATCGGCGTCGCGGTGGCGGCATTCGTCAACGCTCCCACCGCTTTTTCCTCGGTTGGGGCATTCGTCTTTCCCGGGTGGAGGGAATGCCTGGTCGTGACCGCGCTCGCAACGGCGGCCATCGCCGTCTGCCTCTCGGCAAGCATCGCCAACG
>DOMV01000387.1:1254-6058 GCA_003509805.1 Planctomycetaceae bacterium | reverse complement strand
ACGAGCAGGTTTTCGCATTTGATCCCGATATTGCAGTCGGGATATTGCGTCCACCATTTTCGGATGATTGCCGGATCATTGGTTGCTGAATTGCAGCCGTTGGGCGCCGTCTCGGCGTACGGCTTTTTACCGTTCGGCACACATTGAAAAACAAGATAGCCGAGTCCGGCCAGTTTGAGAGCTTCTTCGAGAAAAAGGGACATGAAAACCTCATAGGGAATCAACGGAATCCGACGCCGACTTCGCACGTCCCACCGTCTTGCCGTGGTAACAATAAACGCCGTCGATCTCCTCGTCCTTCTTCGCCTTGACAGTGATGAGGAGCGGGATATGATGGAGTTCGTTCGATTCACGCGGCCGCAAAACATCGACGGCGTGGCAGATCGCGGAAAGGTGCGACCTGGCGATGTCGACGGTCTTCTGCGTCGGATGATTGAGGCAGAGCCGGTCCCAGACTTTTCGTCCCCGATATTCGCCGTCGAGGACGACGTATTCGAGTTCGAGGTAGGTTCCGTCTCCGGCCTTGGTGGGCTTGGTTTGGGAGTTCGCGATTTCGACCGTGTATTTGTCCGAAGGCAGGGCCTCGAACGGCACGGACGGATCGACTTGAGATGCGTCGAAATTGAGTTGAGCCATGAGTTTCTCCGAAGAAAACGCCGTTGTTCTTTGCGAGAGTGAATAAATGTGCTGAAAATGTCGATCTCCTTCGAACGAAAACTGCGGAGATCGACCCGATAAAACGTGACGATATTTAATTGTGGCCGTAAAGCGGGAAAAGTTCCTTGTTGTACGGCGGGAAGTCGCAGGTCGATTCGTTGTTCAAAAACGCCTGCAACACATATTCGACGCGACGATAGACGGCCCGGCGGGTGTCCTCCTGACGATCGCGCTGCCGGGTGATGAATTCCCGCAGGTCGCGAATGAGACCGAGGCTCGGATGGTCGCCCTGTCCGGTAATCAACATGCTGCAGAATTCCAGGAGCCGTTCGGCCGGGACGGCGTTGTAGGCACGAGCGATGACGCCCATGACCGTCGGCGTTCCGATCTCGCGGGCCTTGCCGAGCATGTCGACCGTCCAGTCGACGGCCCGGAAATGACGGCGGAGCAGTTCGACGACTTCCTGTGACGACAAATGGTTCTGGCTTTTGCAGAACACCCCGGCGATCATCGCCTTGAGCGTCGAGAGATGCTTCGCCTTGATCGAATTGCTGCGGATTTCGAGGCGAACGACATCGAGCGGCGTCCGGCGTTTGCCGCCGTCGACGGCCAGGTGGTTTTCGATCGGTTCGTTGATGAAGACGAGCATCGGAACCGCGATTCCGGCCTCGACGATGGCGAACAAACGGTGTTGGCCGTCGAGTAGGGTGCCGTTTTCGGTGAACGCGATCCCCTGGTGTGTCCGGCGCCAGCGTCCTTCCCGGATTTGGCGCACGTAATCAGCGACGAGGTCCGGTCGCTGGGCGCGGTTGAAGTTGTTCTTCAAGAGCCACTGCCGCGCCATTTCGGGCGTGACGGTAACGATATAGGCGTTGGCGAAGGGACGGGCGTTGCGAGGCAAATTGAACATGGTCGTACTCCTTGAGTTTGAAAAATGATGAAAACGCTTTTGACGATTGTCAGTTGGAATGTTTTTTGTTCAGTTTCGACATGATTCGATTGACGGCTTTTTTGCCGTCGTCGGTTTCCATTTTGGCCACGAGGTCCAGCACCAGTTGCTCGCGGTAGCGAACGTCGAACAGATCGAAGAGGCAGGCGATAAGCCGTTCGGGATCGTTGAGCGGGATGTTCTGCAACTTCACGGTCTGCACGAACTGGGAATCCTTTTCCGGGATCGGCTGCGAAAGCGGCGGGTAGAAATCGCTGGTTTTATCCGGATCGCCGTCGTCGGAAGCCGCTTTTTCCTCGGCGCGGAGCCGGTTGTACTCCTTGTTGATCGAGGTTCCCTTGTCGCCCCGCCGGAGTTTTTCCTTCGTTTCCTCGTCGGCGCGTTCGGTGATGTATTCGACCTTGCTGAGGTTTCCGTGAGAGATTCCGGCAATTTGGGCAAGCTCTTGTCTCGTTTCTTTTTGTTCCGCCAAAGTTGGCGGAACAGAATCGGCGGGTTTTCTGATTTGTCGCTCTCTGGCCTTGGCTGCGATGACATCCTTGAATCGCAAAGCAAGCTCGGCGCGATGAAACGGGGTCAAGTTGCGTTGACCTTCCTGATGCTGCCAAGCCCACAATTTGGCATCTTCAAGACTTTCGAGGACGACGCTCTTGACGGAAAATGGAATCTGGTGTCTTGTGCAAATATCGTAACGATGATGACCATCGATCAGGATTCCATTCCATTCGACAAGAGGTGACAGGCAACCGTCTTTAAGGATGTTTTTTTCGAGTATGGAAAATTCTTCGGCGGAGAGCGGCGGCAGCAGGTTTTTCAGTTCTTCATTGATAATGAGGTTTTGCATGGGGGATGTTTTCCTTGAGTGAATGTTTTCAGGTTTTCATATCGAATCCGCGCCAGTAGGTTTTCGTTCCGTCGATCCGGCGAACGACGACCAGGTCGGAGAACAATGTCGCCGCCGAGGTGTCGTAGTATTCGAGTTCGATCTCGAACGGCAGCGTGGAAAAGTCGTATTCGGGATCGTTGACCGTCAGGCCGCGAAGCCGGTATTTGTTTCCGTTCCAAAAAATGACTTCAATCCGGTGCCGGTCGATCAAGTCGAGAACGATTCGCCGGATCACGTTGTTCGCTTTCCGGCCGTCCAAGTCCTTATCCATTCCGTGCTTCTGCATGGGGGCCTCCAAGTATTCCTTGATAAAGAGCGTTCCAGGTCAGCGGCATCACATCCGGGAATCCGTAACGGTTTTTCGCAACGCCGACCGCCGAAGGTGTGCAGCGCAGAATCCGTTGGCCGCCGCTCTTCTCGCCCTTGGCGGCACCCATTTCACGGGTCGCCAACAGGATCGCATCGCACCATTCGCAAAGCAGCGCCGTGGCGAGCTTGTGGAGCCGGGGACTGAAGCGGTCGAAACTCGACGTTTCCGGATCGATAAAGGTCTCGACCTTGGCATGAGCGAGAATCATCACGATCATGTTCCGCTCCTCACGCAAGGTTCGCAGGGCGTCGACGATCTGCCGCCAGTAGGTCAGGGCGTGGACGTAGCCTTTTCCGTAACCGCCGTCGGCTTTTTCGATGTTCCGAACGCCGAAATCCTTGCAGACCTGGTCCCAAACGAGTCGTTCGAGCCAGTCGGCGGAGTCGAGGGCGACCGTCTTATAATCGTGCGGCTCCGTCGCCAACGCCCCGAGATGGCTTGTCACCTCGGGAAAACTTCGTGCCAGCGGAAAGGCGTCGCAGGTGATCTGATCGAGCCCGTCTTCCGTCGGTACGAAAATCGGTTTCGGCGCCGAAGCGGCCAGGGTCGATTTTCCGATCCCTTCGCTCCCGTAAATCAGGAGGCGGGGCGGTTTCTGGCGTTTGCCGCAGTGAATGTTTTGTAAAAGAGACATTTCTTTCCTTGGGTAAATGAAAAAGAAGGATGGTTCCGATGACGGTTATTCCGCCGCTTCCTCTTGATTTTTGGCGGACATTTCGTCGATATGGCGAATGATGTGATAATTGAGATCGAGCAGTTCCCGCATCGTGAAATCAAGGATGTTCTTGCCTTTGTATTCCGAGCAATACGCGGCGGCGAGTGCCGCACAGATTAACTGACTTCCCAAATGATCATTCGAATCGACGAGCAACTCTTCTTCGGATCGGAAAATCGGAAACGGTCTCACCGCCGCAACGACCGGCAGTTCACCGCCGGTTTCGAAGCTCGAAAGCGTCAATTTTGTCGTTTTGCACGGTCCTGATTTGTCGTCGATCCAATACGAATCGTAAATATTCAATTGAATCTCCGCCTCTCGCATTCTCGTGAGCAGATCAATGAAAATTTTGTAACAGGCGGCGAGTTCCGGATTGGGAGTCTGGTTTTCAGTGAAAAATGACATGGTTTTTCGTTTGTAAATGGTGAAAATATTTGAAAAACGTTCTTATGCGAAATTGAGAATGCGCATTTCTTCGTAGCCGGTCATCCAACGGTCTTCGGCCTTGGCGACTTTGAGTCGCTCGATGGCCGCTTCGTTCTCGGCGCGGGCCATGAGCAACATCTCGCTTGCCACTTCCCAAACGCCGCAGCGATACGGTTCCTTCTTTTCCACCGCGATAATGTGGACCGGCACGAAGCAGCCGATCGCCTGGTTCAGCACGTTTTGATAAAAGGCCAACTGGTGTTGATAATGAAAACGCTTGGCGTCGGACTCGAACCAGGTCAAGTCGTCGCAAGTTTTGAGGTCGACGATCCCCTGCTCCGGATGCGTCCAATCAATCCGAATCTGGCAGGGCATCCCGCGATATTCGGCACGGACGACGCCTTCGGCCCGGCCTTCTTCGAGCAGACGGCAGGCGTGGGGATTCTGGCGAACGCCGGAATTCATGCATGAAATCAACTCGGCCTTGTCGAAAGAAAGGACCGGCTTCTGCTGCACATCCTGCCATTCGAGGAACTTTTTCGTCGTACCGCCGTACGGCTTGCCGGTCGCCGGGTTGATCGGTCCGCCGACGGCGAATTCCCGTTCGTAAACGCTGACGCCTTCGAGGATTCGCGTGTGTGCCGCCCGTCCGATCAAAAAGGCCGTCGGCTCTTTCTCTTCGATCAGACCGGCCCGGCGTTTTTGATACAAATACGGGCAGTTCATGAATTCGATCAACTGGTGGCTCGAAAGAAAGTCTTTCGCCTTGGCGTGATACGTGTCCGCCGGTTCGTCTTGCAG
>DOMV01000387.1:984-1180 GCA_003509805.1 Planctomycetaceae bacterium | reverse complement strand
AAAAAAATAATTTTTCAAAAATTCTCAAAATAATCACGAATGATCGGCGACTCGTCGAACAGCTCCCGAATCTTGTGAAGCTGCTTGCTCAAGTTCGTGTCTTTCATCCGGAGCAACTCAGCCGTTCTCGCTTTCGTGTGAAGGCAAAGCAGCAGGCAAATCTTTTTCATCCGCTCGGGAAGCCGCTCGACCTCGG
>DOMV01000387.1:0-972 GCA_003509805.1 Planctomycetaceae bacterium | reverse complement strand
TTCGTCAGCGGATGGTCTTCCTCCTCGACGTCTTCGATATTTTCGAAGACCTGGTTTTTCCGCCAACGTTTCCGCAGGCGAAACTGCCGGACTTCGCGTTCGAGGACGTTGTTGAGAAAGGTACTCCAGGCCGATTTCGACGGATCGAAATACTCGCACTTGACGAAAGCGGCCAGAATCAAATCCTGTTTCAAATCGTCGGCCTCACGGAAGGAAACGTAGCGACGATTGATCGCGACCTTCAGGTGATAGTCGACGCGAGCGAACAGCTCTTGCACATCGATTTCATTGGGGGACATTGCATTGTTCCTTTCGCGTGAATAAAATGAACGTAAATGGGCGGGTCAGTCGTCGAGTCCGTGGTCGTAATCGAAGTAGGGAAGTTCGTCGTTTTCCCGGTCGAGTTCTTCGGCGAACTCTTCGTCCATGATTTCCTCCCAGCTTGGCTGGTAGGTGCTTTGCGAGCGGAGACGCTCTTCACGACAAAAGGGACAGGTGCTTCCTCGATAGGGCGTTTGGCAATAGGGGCAAGTTTTGGACATTCGTTTTTCTCCTTGTTGATGTTTTGTCTTTTGCGCCCGTAAGAGCGCGAAGGCTTGTTTTGAATTGGGAGTCCCGTTTATCGTCCGGGGTCGCGAGCCGCGACAGGCGGTCGGCTCCCGATGCTTCGCATGGTCGCTTTCGATGTAAGCGACTGCCCGAAGGGCCAGGAGCAATTTGCCCGTCCGGCTACGGACTGAGGATTTCGTAAACGGCGATGGTTCCCGTCCGAAAGCCTTCGAGAAAAAACTCCTTGGCGTAGCGGAGAACGACCAGCGGCGTGTCAGGGTAGGCGGGACCGTCGAGGACGGTTTGGCCGTTCATCGAGTTGAGGTAGGATTTCCAAGCCTTTTCGCCCAAGGGCGCTTCGGTGATGGCGTCCAGCGCCGGGACACCGATCGGCGGACACATGATCATTCGGGCGCTGAAGCC
>DOMV01000014.1 GCA_003509805.1 Planctomycetaceae bacterium | reverse complement strand
GCGCCGAACCGTTCCGTTTCCCCGGGCCCGGGAGCCCCCGCGCCGGGTTCAGGCCGCGCCAACATCAACGACCATCTCAACACCAGCGTCAACGTCAACTTTATGTACACCTTGATACTGCTGGTTCTTGCCATGTATCTCGACCGCATCCAGTCGCCGGCGACGGAATTGTTGTACGGAACTTCCAACCACCACTACTACTCGCTGATAAACGGAATCGAAGCGGTGTCCATCGTCCTGCTCACCTTTTTCGCGGTACGCGCCTGGGGGTTCCTCGGAATCGGGATCGGGGGCTTCCTCCCGGTCCTGTTGACACGCGGCATCCTTTTGCCGATCGCCGTTTGCCGTGTCCTCAAACTTGCCCACGGAGATTATTTTCGCGCATTTCTCCGCCCGGTGGCCGGCTCCCTGTTCGCCTGCCTTGCGCCTTCGCTGATCTCCCGGCTTTGCGTGGGCCCGACGCTTCCGCAACTTTTCCTGACCGGTTTCCTGTCGTTTGCCGCCTATTTGCCCGTCGCCGTTTTTCTCGTATTCTCTTTTGATGAACGTCAAAAAGTCTGGCAAGCGCTGCGGCGGCGTTCTCACGAGACACCATGAAGGAAGGAGCGGTTGAAAAATGCACCTCACTTTTCTTGGCTGGGATCGTCCGATCCTGCATTCCGCGGCCGATTACCTTTTGGAACGTTACAGCGACCGGGACCGACTCAACCAGGCCCGGCTCGATATGGGGAATGTCCTTTGCGCGCTCCCGGGCGGTCGCGCAGGCCGCCGGTTGGAAGAGATACTGCTTGAAAAAGTGGAAAAAGCGATCGATGATCGTCGGCTTGCGCCCGATTGGACGCCGCCGCGAATGATNNGGCCGGTTGCCGGAGGAACTTTATCCGCTCAAACGGCCCCGGGCGGACGACATGACGCAACAATTCGCCTGGGTCGCGGCCCTCAAGGATTATCGTGACGCCGCTCCGGATTTGTTCGCCCGGCTGCTTCCCCATCCGCCTGAACCGGACGATTTGATTGCCTGGCTTGATCTGGGAAAGGTGTTTGCCCGGCTCCATCGCGAACTGGCCGCCGAAACGCTCGATTGCGACCGCGTCGCGGCGCTGTGCCGGGAATTGGGCGTCGTCGAGGAAGGGGAACGCTGGGACGTGCTGGCCGATCTTGAGCGGGGCTACCTGCGCCGGCTTGATGCGCTCGACCTGTGGGACATCCAGACGGCCCGGCTTTTCGCGCTCGAAAATGAAGAACCGCGCAGGTGTCCCCCGCATACGAAAGAGATCGTGTTGATCGGGACCGTCGACCTGAATCGCACGCAGAAACGGTTGCTCGAAATGATTGCCGAGAGGGTGCGTATCCTCGTTTTCGCCCCGGAATCGGAGCGGGAACGTTTCGATGCGTTCGGCTGCGTCCTTCCCGAACGCTGGGCGGATGAATTGCGGATCGATATTCCCGAAAAGGCGATCCGTGCGGAATCGACCGCCGCCGACCAGGCAACCGCGGTGCTTCGATGGATGTCGCGATTGGCCGGTTGTTCCACGCCGCCCGCGTCGGACGAGATTACGATCGGCGTTCCCGACGAGGAGGTTGTCCCGCATCTTGAGGAACAGATGCGGCAATGCGATTTGAAGGCCCGTTACGGCGGTGGCACGCCCATGAACACGACTTCGGTTTATCGTTTGCTCGAAGCGATGGCCCGGTTTCCGGAGGGACGCCGTTTCGACGATTTCGCCGCCCTGATCCGCCATCCCGTGTTCGCATCCTTTTGTTGTCACGACGGAAAGCGCATTCACAACGGCGCCCCAAACGGGGAGACGCCGACAAATCAGGAGCCCGTTTCATGCGATCTGCTGACGGAACTGGACATCTATCGAACGACGTTTATGCCGCTCACCGTTCCGCGACGCGACGAGGATTGGCATCGAAAAACGGATGAACGACACCCGCATTCCCGGCATGATTTCAACGCCCTTCGGGTTTTCGCCGCAACCCTGGACGATTATTTGGACGATTATTTGTCTTCTCCCGGCGGGGAAACGGCCGCATCACCCCGTATCCGGTGCGAAGGATTATGGAACCTGATGAAAACCCTTTTCAGCGGGTCCATGCGGAAAAAAGACCGCCTCGTCCGGGAAGGGCTCGGCGTGCTGGAAGAGACGCTCCGGAATATCCAGGCCGTCCCGGATGCCGTTGTCGCGTCCGTTGTACCGACAAGCCGGTCCCGGACCAGCCTGTCGTCGACAACCATGATGGAATTGGTGCTTCGCCAACTCGATTCGTTGCGTATTCCCCCGGAAAACGACCGTGAATCAATCGAATTGCTGGGCTGGTTGGAATTGGCGATGGACGATTCGGCGGCAATCGCCATCACGGGGATGAATGAAGGGAAAATCTCGGCGTCCCTTTCCTCGGACATGTTCCTGCCGAACCGGATTCGCCGCCATCTCGGGCTGGAAGACAACGAGCGACGTCACGCCCGGGACGCCTACGCCTTGTCCGTCATCATGAACAGCAGGAAATCGAGGGACGACGGTCGCGGGGTTGACAACGGTTGCCGTGCCGACGCCGGTTGCAGTGGCAACGACGGTTTCCACGGCGGAATGCGGGATGAGGACCGCATCCTTCTGGTTTCCGGGCGTCGTTCTTCAGAGGGCAACGCCTTGCTTCCGAGCCGCCTGTTTTTCGCATGTGATCGTGAAACCATCGCACGCAGGGCCTGCCGGTTTTTTGGCGATACCGACGCCGATTCCGGCGCCGATACCGACGGCGGTGTCATGCCCCCCGTGGTCGTTTTTCCGGGATCGATACGTCCCGGTCATGCGAACGGCGAGGCGGCTTTCGTTCCCCCCGAATTGCCGCGACCAACGAATCCGCCCGATTCCATGCGTGTGACGGAATTCCGGGATTATCTCGCCTGTCCCTACCGTTATTTCCTGAAACACCGCCTTCATTTGGAATCGCTCGACGATCGGGCGGAGGAACTCGACGCCCTCGCCTTCGGTGCGCTGGTACACGAGGTCCTGGACGCTTTTGCCCGCGACGAGAACATCGTCGGCGCGACGAATGCGGATGTCGTCTCGGACCGCCTCGACCGCGAACTCGACCGTATCGTCCTCGCCCGTTACGGACCTTCGCCGCGTACGGTGGTCGAAATCCAGGTCGAGCAAATTCGATACCGGCTCCGTGCGTTCGCGCGTTGGCAGGCGGCGTGGACGGAATGCGGAAACGTCATCATTCAAACGGAATACCCGTTCGACATACCGTTCGACGTCGACGGCACACCGATTCGTCTCAAGGGGCGTATCGACCGGATCGATTATAATCCCCGGACCGAAACGTACGTCGTCTTCGACTATAAAACCTCCGACACCGGTCCGACTCCCGAAAAGGTACACCGGGCGGGAACGCCGAAACGCTGGGTCGATCTCCAATTGCCGCTTTATCGCGAGGCCCTCGGGTTCCGGATGCCGCAAATCGTCGGGAAAACCGTACGACTCGGATACGTCAACCTTCCGAAGGACATCGCGAAAACGAAGGAGGAATCGGCCGAATGGACCGACGAGGAACTCCGCGAAGCGGTGGCAACGGCACGGCAGGTCGTTCGTCATGTTCGGGCCGGTCATTTCGAGCCCAATCCCAATCCGCCGAAATACGCCGACGCTTTTGCCGCGATTTGTCTCGACAATCAGTTCCGATTGATGTGATCTCCCTGTTGAGCGATGCGTGATCGTTTATACTGTAAACGGCATGAAACCGTTCCCGCGCACAATCCCTCGCATAACCGCCTGCCGCTCGAACGATCCGTTTAGGTCATTATATGAACCGAAGTTATGGGCGAGTGAGTGCGGCAGGCGGACTTGACCGAATGTCCGTTTTCATCGCGTTTCCAGTATAACGAGCCGTGTCCTGGGGGCACGGAAATTTCAGTGGTTTTCAGTAATTTTCAGTATAATGAGGTGTTTCGTTTCCGGAAAAAAGCCCTCGATCCCGTTTTTTCTCGCTTCGATTCTCCTGGTCGCCCTTTTTTTGCGCATCGGGATGCTGTTCTATTGGGAACGCCGTGTGGAACCCCCGTTTTTTTTCGGGGACAGCGAGACCTACTGGGATTTGGGCCGCCAAATCGCGCAGGGCAAACCGTACGCATACGGGGCGTCGGGCGAATTCAGGATATTCCGCATGCCCGGCTATCCGTGTTTACTCGCCCCGCTTTTCTTGTTCGGTGGCGACAATCCCCCGGTTCTTTTCGGGCGTTTATTGAGCGTCGCGTTCGGCGTGTCGACCGTTTGGGCCGCCTGGTTGCTGGCCTCGCGGCTTTTTTCCGGGGATTCAACGTTATCGCGACAAGCCCGCGACATCCTGCCCTTGCTGGCGGCGTCCTATGTCGCCGTCGATCCCTTGCAAGTCGTCTCCTCCGTGTTGATTTTGTCGGAGGCCCCCTTCGGTTTTTTCATGCTGATGCAGATTTATTGCTGGTCGCGCATGTTCCAAGCAAGTCGTTCGGCCGTTCCGACCGTTCGAAACGTTTCGTTTTTACTCGCCGCGATGCTCGGATTATCGAGCGCCGCATGTGTTTATTTGCGGCCGGCATGGTTTTATTTCCCTCCCTTCGTCATCGTCCTTCAATGTCTCGGATATATCGTACCGAATCCGGTTGCGTTTTTCGTCCGGCCGCTCGTTGACCTTTCCGGCAGATTCGTTTCCGGGGGGCGAGTTCCCGAATCGTCGGCTTCGGGAAGGGGCATCCGGTTTCAGCATACCGGCCGTCTTTGCCGAACATCGAACCAAACTGATGCGCAACACGCCCGGGGAGACATGATGGCCCTCTATTTGACCCGATATTTGATCGCCGTTTCCGTTTTTTCGATATGCCTGTTTCCCTGGTGTTTGAGAAACCATCGCGTCAGCGGGCACGTCGTCGCAACGACCTTGCAAACCGGGGCAAGCCTGTATGACGGCTTGAATCCCGAGGCCGACGGCTCAAGCGACATGCGTTTCGTCGCCCGGTTTCGCGATTCCGAGCCGCTTGATTCACCGACCTACGAATACGACGTCGACACCAAAATGAAACGAGCGGCGCTGGCTTGGGCCGCGGAAAATCCGGGGGCGGTCCTTCGCCTGGCCCTGCACAAATTTCACCGGTTGTGGAACTGCCGACCGAACGAACCGGCGTTTTCCTCTCCGGCCGTCCAAGCGGTCGTTTTCCTGTCCTATGTTCCGGTGCTGCTGTTCGGGCTCCTCGGTTCGGTCATGATTTTTCGCCGGGGTATGGAATGGGGCATGGAATATCGGCTCCTTTTGGCGCCCGCGATTTATATTACGATGCTTCACGTCGTTTTTGTCGCATCGATCAGGTATCGAACCCCCGCGATGCTGCTTTTGGCAACCCCGGCCGCTTATGCGTTTCTCCGGCTCGTTGATTTTTGTAGCAAAAAAACGACGTAAAGGAATCGTCTCGCCGCCCATGTACGGAACGCTTCTTATTATCACGGCTTATTCGCTCTGGGGTTTTTTCCCGCTCTATTTCAGGCAGATGTCCTCCGTGTCGGCGATGGACATTCTCGTTTTTCGAACGCTTTTCGCGCTGCTCCACGTTTTGCCGCTCACGCTTGCCTGCGGAAAAGGAAACGAGTTGTTCCGGCAACTCGCGACGCCCCGCAACCTGGGAATGCTCATGGTCAACGCGTTGCTCGTGAGTGTCAATTGGCTTATTTTCATCGTCCTGGTCAACACCGGCAACACGCTTCAAGCCAGTCTCGGATATTATATCAACCCGCTTTTGACGGTTTTCCTCGCCCTGCTCGTCTTTCGGGAACGTTTCGGCAAATTCCGGTGGGCATCCATCGGCGTCGCCGCGCTCGGAGTCCTGATTTTCGCCCTGAAAGTCGGGACGCTTCCTTGGGGGGCGCTTTCCGTCGCCGTCACATTCGGATTATACGGGTTGATGAAAAAAATCTGCCCGACCGATTCCCTGACGGCGTTGACCATCGAAACCTTGCTTTTAACACCCTTTGTGTTCTTTTACATCCTGTTCACCGGTTCCGTTCAAACGGTTTGGGCCGTCGATCCGCGTCAATTTCTCTGGCTCTTCGGCTGTGGGACGCTCACGGCACTGACATTGCTGCTTTATGGGGCGGGAGCCCTGCGTGTCAAACTTTCCACTTTGGGACTGTGCCAGTATATCACGCCAACCTGCCATTTCCTGACGGCCGTGTTGGTTTTCAAGGAACCGATGGCGCCGGCCCAATGGGTATGCTTCGGTTTGATCTGGGTTGCCTTGATCTTGTTTACGATTGATTCCTTGCGAAATGAAGATTCGAAAAGCACATTTCGGGCGGAGTAGCCGCCTGTTTTGCGCATTTTTCTCATTTCCTCTGTTCCGCAAGGTATATGCTGGCAACGCAATGAAAACGGACATTCGGTCAAGTCAGCCTGCCGCACTTACTCGACTCTAAATTCTGTTTGTGCAATGACATAAGCGGATCGTTCAGGCGGCAGGCGATTGGGCACGAGAGGATTGTCAGGCCGTTTACGGTCTATTGATCTTCAGATAAAAAACGAAACGAGGGCGCGCCGGACTTTTGTAAAAAGTCCCAGTAAGCCCAGACCTTCAGGCAGCAGCACGGTCGCCTCATGTTCGATTTTCAGCCTGAAGACCGATAAATCCGGACGGGAAAGGGCGATTTCTCGGTTAAAAAGAGTACCACCGTCCATAATTCCTCAAATTTTACTGGAAGAAATGTCGATGAGGCACGAGAGTCCCCGTCTTTCTTGGAGATGCGGGACAAAGTGGAATGATCGGAACGGAGGCTGGTTGTGAACCACATTGCTATCAAACTTGTTGTGATTGCGGGAGTTCTGACGATTTTGTCCGAAGGGGTCTCCGCGCAAAATCCTCCGCCCCCGGATCGGCCGAGTCGGTTACGGTTCATGCTGACAGGATCCGCGCTCAAAGGACACAAGGCGACACGATGTACGCAATGTGGTCAAATCGTCGGAAGTCCGGCATGTCAATGTACCGTGATGCCGGAACATCTTTCCTTTTGGCGTAATGCGGATTTTCTTTTCAACAGCGGTGTTTACGGCCGGCAGGGATTCGAGGGGCAGCAGGCGGTACAGCAGGAATTGGCCCACCAGCAACAGGCGCAACACCAGGCAGTTCAGCAGCAATTGTCGCAACAACAATTGGCACAACAACAATTGGCACAGCGTCCCGCGGAGTATCGGTTACCGGGTCAATATCCCGTGTTTCCTTACCAGGCGGCGTCTCCGCAAACGGCATATCATCAACCTGTCCAACAACTTCCGCCCACATCGCCCCATGACGGCTTCTATCCCCAAGGTTATAGGGATCATCAGCCGGGCATGTTTCCGCAATACCATACCCCCTACCATGCCCCCCCTGTCCCCGAGCCGACGAATCACGTGCGGCAACGCCTGGCGAGCATCGATACCGCCAAGGAAGAAGACCTCGGCAACCTTTCGGAAAAAGAACAAAAAAGAAGGCGGTTCGAACGCGAATTCCATCGGCGAAAAGAAATCGAGAAGGAGCAGTCGGAATATGAGACGGAAATGATCCGCCATCATGCCGCCCATTTGGCCTATTCCCATCCTCGTCATGTTGCTCCTTGTTCGCCCTACGAAACGAGCGGTATCTATTCCATGGGCTACGGGGTTGAATCGATGGGGGACGCTTTCGGCCCCGGGATGAACAACCGGGTCACGGGATCGGGAAGCATTCGTTACACCGCAAAAGCGGAGTGGGACGGCACTTATGACAGCAATGGATACAGGAATTTCGACCTTACCGACTTGAAAGGTCCCGATGGTTCTCCCGTCGGGCGCTCCGACGCCTATCGGGGAGGCACTTTTTCCTGGAAAGTCTCCGCCGGCGATGCGGGTATCGTCAATACGATCGGTTATCCCGACGGTCCGACCGAGTGGTTTACCAATCCGACGGGCGACGCCGCGACCGGAACCTTTCTTAAAGATATCGTCGCGATGTACGTTCCTTCCGACGTTTCTCTCGACGCCGACAACTCCCGGGTTTTCGGCAACGTTTATCAAGTCAGCGCCGCCGGAACCATTGAGGACCCCCGCGTGAAATGGAATTCCAAAACGGAAAACCCCGTTTATTTGCCCGAGGGAACCCTGTACGGGAAAATCGTCGACAACGGCGACAACGGCGCCGACAATATCGTCGTTTTCGCCGATCCGGGGGAGGGATATCAGCCGAACGAGGCCCAATTGTATTACGATTACGTGATACCGGAAACGGTGTTCGTCCGTAACGTCCTGGGGAGGGTCAAAGTTTCGGAAAACATGAGCCCTATCCCCCAGACCCGGTTCATCCTCGATTACAATTACTTCAGCCAGTCGCCGGTAACCAACAGCAAGGCGAATATCAACCGGCTGACGCCGGGCGTTGAATGGGCTTTCCTGAAAAACAACAGGGCGTCCTTCGAACTCCGGGTTCCCATCGGTTGGACGGTCAACTGCGCACAGACGCTCGACGGAGTCGGCAAAGACGATACCGGCACGGTCGGCGATGTCACGTTTTATTTCAAAATTCTTCTCAAACGGACGCAACGATTCGCGATGTCGGCCGGAATGGGCATTTCCCTCCCGACCTCGAAGCCGCGGAGCATGAGCAATTCGGCCGATCTTACCCGTAATTTTCTGGAAGTGAAGAACACGACCGTTCATCTCATGCCCTATTTGGCCGTCATGTATTTGCCGAACGACGCCTTTTTCATGCAGGGATACGCGCAGGTCGATATCGGCGCCGGTCGCAGCGACATCATGTTCTACGATTATGTGAACACGAACTCCATGCGAAAATTCGGGACCTGGGACGAGTGTACCTATGCGTACCTCAGCGGCATTGTCGGACGCTGGCTTTACCGCGATTTCGGCAAACGTCGGGGGATCAACGGCGTCAACGTTTCCGCCGAACTTCACTACACGCAATCGCTCGGCAAAGCGAAGGATATTTCCGGATCGTTCACGTCGTTGGACGGCAAATCCTCGGAACGGATCACGATCGCCCGCAGGAGTACGGAGGAATACCTCAACCTTACCTTCGCGTCCCATTTCCTGATCAACCGCAAGAACAATCTCGGCTTCGGCTTTTGCGTGCCGATTTTCAACCAGAAACAGTTTGAATGCGAGGCCAGGATTACGCTCAACCGTTATTTCTGATCGGCCGGGATTTTCATTTCCAATCCCGGGTGAGGATCTGGCAAAAGGACGATTTGTCGCTGGATGACGGTATACATAACGCTCGGTCGATTCACACTGTTGCCGATTTACACTGTTACGCTCCCGGCTTGCATACATTCAAAATGGATTGGGGTGGCACGGCGAAAAACGGCCCTCCGCCCCCTTGAATGCGCAGCCGTTGTTGGATAGAATAGGGAGACTTGCCCTTGTAGCTCAGTTGGTAGAGCAACGGACTCTTAATCCGTGGGTCGAAGGTTCGAGTCCTTCCGGGGGCATTTTCTAACTCTTGACTCCATAAGCGTTTGCGACTCTTAAAACCGCGTGATTTCTGAAAACCTAAAAAGCACAAACCGCAAAATTTGTGGCTTGGCGGAAAGGAGAAATCATGCCGAAACTCAAAAATCGTCCCCCGAAGCTCTCGAAAGAGAAAGGCTATGCCGTGGTCTAGTACCCGACCAATCCTAAT
>DOMV01000015.1 GCA_003509805.1 Planctomycetaceae bacterium | reverse complement strand
AGGAGCATAAGAAGGAACGAAGGAGGGAAGAAGGAAGGAAGGAAGGAAGAAAGAAAGAAAGAAAGAAAGAAGGAAAGAAAGAAGGGAAGAAAGACAACCTAGCCGCCAAGCAGGGTGACCCGGCCGCGCGTCGGGTCGATGAGGCCGAGCATGAGCCGGAGCATCGTCGTTTTGCCCCCGCCGTTCGGGCCGACAATCGACGCAAAATCGCCTGCCGGGATGCGAAGGTCGACACTTTCCAGGACGGGCTCCGCGTCATAGGCGAAATCGACGTTCTCGAATTCGACGATCATCACGGGATCAACGGGAAAAGGAGGGAACGGACCACGCGAAGCGCGGCTGTTGTCTACAACATTGTTTTCTACAACATGAGGACGGCCAGGTTCGTGTCGAATCGAACATCCACGATCACCCAGTTGTTAGGTGCGGAAGGGCGACGGTAAAAAGTGAAATACCAGACGACCGGATGTTTTTCACATTTGTACAGGTAGCGCATGAGGACCAGGTCGGGATTCCGGCCGACGGATTTTTCGTCGATGAGTTCGTAGCCGAAATACGGGCCGAATTGTTTTTTGACGGTCTCGAAATGGCTTTTGAGGGAATCGACGCTTTCACTCGTTCCGGAACCTTCGAGCGGACCGCCCAGGAGCAACTTTTCAAAAGGCATCGAAGAGGAAGACGCGGTATCGAGTTCGTTGAAAAAAAGATCGACCCGCGTTCTCAATTGATTCGAAACCGACTCGACCGGCGTCGAACCCGTTCCCGGCTGTGCCTTTGCCCAAGGATCGGCCCCAAGATCGGCCCAAGGGAAAAACACGACCGGGACGGCGAGCGACACGAGAAGGCAGGCAAACCAGGTGCGATGTGTCATGGCAGGCGATGTGTCTGGAAAACGATGTGGCTGGAAGAGAAACGTGATAGACCGGAAGAAGACCGGAAAACGTCAAAGGCTTCCGGCATGTCGGGGGGAATCGTTTCGGGAAGCGTCGTCGGTCTGTCCGCCCGCTTCACCGGGAACCGACCCGCTGCGATACCAGGTTCCGCGGAGCCAATCGACGATCAACCCGATTTCCCGCAACGAGATGACCGCGTCTTTTTCGGAAAGATGATACGCCATCATCCGGTCGTTTCCGCCCTTGGCCCCCCGATCGGGGCCGTAAAACCGGTCGTCGCCCGGATTCGCGATGAAATCGATCATCCACCGGCGCGACATGTACCCGCGCAAATCGAGCGAAGGCGTCGTCGGTTTGACGGCGGGATCGTAAAACGGGTGGCAATCGAGGCAGCCGAAATCGGCAATCCGGGTCAATTGTTCTTCATCCAAGCCGTGTTCGGAGGGACGGGGGCCGTCGAGCCGCGCTTCGGCAAGCAACATATCGACCAACCTTTCCATTTCCTTTTCCGGTTCGTCCATCAATTCCTGGTTGTCGCGGAACGCCCCGGTCAGGTAGGAACTCATCGTACCGGAGCGGAACTTCGTCCGTCCGTAATAATCATCGCTCTTGATGCGTTTATCGTCAAGCCAACCGCCGATCCAATCGGCACTTACGGGATAATAGAGGTTCGGGGCGCTCGGCGTCCCGGATTTCGCCGCGATCGCCGGAAAATCCGGAATCGCTTCCGTGCCTTCAAGCGGCTGGAAAGGGTGGCAACTCAGGCAGTGTTGCTCGTACAGCAAGGGGCCCTGAAGCAACGGGTCGTCATGCAGCAGTGCGACCGCTCCGCCGGGTGGAATCCGGTTCGGTCCCGAGCACAGCTCGACCACCCGACGTGAAGCGAGTTCCGCTTTCGCCTCGGCCAAGCGATACTCGACCGCCGCTTCGCTCGTATCCCAGTAATCATGGTGATACGATGCGTAGGTCAGGTAGCAGAAGGAAATCAGGAGGAACCAGACGACCATGATGTTGAGGTAATGCCCTATGCGGACCCGGCCGATGATCGGAATCAGGAAAAGATACAGGAAGAGGCAACTTGGTATGACGAAAATCGCGTAAAACTTTTTCTCCGCGGCGAAATAATTCGAAAAATGGTACAGGGCGCGGAAAGCCCATTCGGGCCGGGCGGCATCGTAAAAGGCGGGCGGATCGGCAGGAGAGAGCAACGGAGCACCCAGCGAGGCATTCCGAGGCAGGTTCAGACCGACATTTCCCGATGCGGAATCGCCCCATTCCGGGTTGATCTTCACGAGCAGGGGTTTTTGATAAACCAACAGCAGCGTCGCCCCCATGAACAGGAGCGAGGCCAGCGCGCAGCGGACGACCGGGTTGGACCAGAATGAAACCGGTTTGGGGATGGTTCGCCGCGCGGTTTGCGGTGTGGCTTGGTGGGGCGAGGCTTCTTTTGTCCCGGTGTCGTCCGGGTCGGCATCGTTCGACAGTTCCAATAAACCGGCACGATATTCACACCAGCACCAGGCGATCATGGCCGCGAAGCCGCCGAAGCCGAACAGGAGGACATGGAGCACGAGAAACCGGGGAATGGTGAGCGTCCCGAACTCGGGCCCGCCCGCGACGATCTTGAACAAGTCGCTCCCGATCACGGGAATCATCTCAAGGAATTTGGCACGGACCCGCGTCGAGGAATATCCGTTGAGCGTCCAGGTCAGCAGGTCGCCCGTCAGGCAGGAAGCCAGTGCGAAGAGCAGCAGGATGAGCGTTCCCCAGAACACGAATTCGCGCGGCGCGCGATATTTTCCCTGGACGACGAGCAGGGTGAAATGCACGCCGAGCAGCAGGACGAGCAACTGGGCCGAAAAGTGGTGGATTCCGCGAACGAGCCAGCCGCCCGGCAGGATGAACTGGACATAATAGATGCTTTCCCAGGCGGCTCCCCGGTCGGAACAGTAAAACGCCCAGAGAAAAATCCCGGTTATCACCTGGAGCAGGAATGCGAAGGCGATCATCGGCGGAATCCACCGCATGGGTCCCCGGTCGCCCGGGACGGTCCAGTCGCACAGGTGGGTCAGGCCGGAAATCACTCCGGTCCTCGCGTCGAGCCATTGAAAGAAAGTCTTTATCATGGAACGATTTATAATGGGGGCGGTTTTTGACACGATTTTCGAGATTCCGGCCCGAGACGTACGCCGATCCGGCCTGCCTTGAAAACGAAACTGCACGGATTATCCCGGTTCTGTGCGCCGATGTCAAGTGTTCGTTTGCACCGCGTTCCCGGTTTACCTCCGTATACCTCCGTGCAGGCGTTCCCGTGCAGCGTCGAATCATGGACGACCGCCGTGTACTTACGGCCGGGAGCCTACCGTCCGTCGCGGCATGCGACCGACTTCGGGAAATTCCCAGGCTTCCGCAATAAGGAGGTTTCCACTATAATGGGGGCGGCGTTTTGGGGAACGATCTTTCCCGGAATGTGCTGCCGGACGAGGCGGGGGTTCATTGCCGGTTTTCCCGATATCGTTCGATACGGCAGGTGGCTCCAACGACGTATTTCGACGCATCTCATGGATAACGAACGACTTGTCGAACAGTATGCGGAAATTGCCCGACTTGCGGGAGGGCTTGCGCATGAAATCAAGAATCCGCTTTCGACGATCCGGCTCAACATGGAATTACTTGCCGAAGAGCTTGCCGAATCGGTGGAATCGCCCCAACAGCGCCGGGCGATTTACAAGGTCGAAATCGTCCGGCGGGAATGTCTCCGGCTCGAAGAGTTGCTCAACGATTTCCTGAATTTCGCGCGAGCCCACAAGTTGCAACTTGAGCCGAACGATGTCAACGGACCGATTCGCGAGGCAATCGACTTCTATCGCCCCCTTGCCGCGGAATCGAAAATCGAGATTATCGAATACCTTTCCTGCGATTTGCCGACCGTACTGCTCGACCGTCAATCGTTCCACCGTGCTTTTTTGAATCTTGTCCTGAACGCAATCCAGGCGATGCCCGGCGGGGGCGAATTGGTTGTCCGGACACGTTCGCTCGGGAACCTGGTCGCGATCGACTTGATCGATACCGGGACGGGAATCGACGAAAAAACGCTTCCGCATCTTTTCGAAGCGTTCCATTCGACAAAACGGGGCGGCAGCGGACTCGGATTGCCGACGACGCGAAAAATCGTCGAAGCGCACGGCGGCAACATCTACGTTCAAACGGCTATCGATCACGGAACCCAGTTTACGCTGACGTTTCCGAGCCTGCCGCGATTGCCGATCGACGAGGGCGCACCGGACTTTTGTAAAAAGTCCCGGTAAGCCCGGACCTTCAGGCAGCAACACGGTCGCCTCATGTTCGCTTTTCAGCCTGAAGAGCAATAATCGTCCACACAAGTTTACTGCACGCCACGTTGACTTTGCAATCGTCTTGGGGGTTTCCAATGGAAATCCCGGTGATATAATGTTGGAGGTCATTCGTGAGGGTAGGGGTTGTACCAAGTCCGTGGCGGATATACTGGAAACGCGATGAAAACGGACATTTGGTCAAGCCTGCCTGCCGTACTCGCTTGCCACAACTTTTGTAAATGTAAGTATTTGCGCGAATCATTCGAGCGGCAGGCGGTTATACGCGGGATTGTGCGCGGGAGGATTATCTTGCCGTTTACGGTATAGCCGGGTACATGCTGTGCGGGCGCTTGGCTCCCTACCGTGAGTCCACGGTGGTCGCCCATGAATCCACGTTGAATTTGAGTCCTGTTGAATCGTGCTTCCGGCCCTCCAGGCTATGTTTTTTCGAGGGGAGAACGATCCGAAAGTTCGGCTTCAGGAAATATCAACCGTTTCCGGTATGACGGGTATGCGCTCGTAGCTCAACAGGATAGAGCAGCGGATTTCTAATCCGCAGGTTGGGGGTTCGAATCCCTCCGGGCGTACTTTCTAAGTTTAGAATTACAAAGGGCTTGCGACTCTTAAAACCGCGTGATTTCTGAAAACCTAAAAAGTACAAACCACAAAATTTGTGGTTTGGCGGAAAGGAGAAATCATGCCGAAACTCAAAAATCACCCGCCGAAGCTCTCGAAATCCGGAAACTACGCCTACGTTTACCTGAACGGCGATCGCCTTTCGATGGGGCGGTACGGCTCGAAAGAGGCCGACCAAGACTATCGCCGGTTCATCGCGGAATGGGCCTCAAGCAGCCGGACGGCCACGCTGTGCCCCGGGAAGCGAGCCAGTGTCATGGAGGTGGTCTGCGCCTATACTCGACTGGGCCGAAACGAACATCGACCACCGGGACTACAACCACGCGAAGGCGGCGGCAGAGTTCGTGCTCGATCTTTACGCCAGGACGCC
>DOMV01000337.1 GCA_003509805.1 Planctomycetaceae bacterium | reverse complement strand
GCCTTGGAAGCCGTCATGAAACTGGCGCCCGATAAGCCGTATCCCGGGGCGAATCTCGTCGCGGAAGCGCTCGTTTGGTTCGCACGCGGCGAAGGAATCAATCGTGCCGTCGCGGCGGCCCCGAAGCAGACCGACGCGATGAAACTGGCCGGATTCCTCGTTCCTTACGGATTTCGTACCGATACCGCGCTCACGAGCGGTGAGGCGATGCGCCGCGCAGCCGATTCTCCCGATGTGGAACTCCTGCTTGTCGATGTTCGCTGTCAAAAACCAGCTGTCAAGACGCTTGTGCAGGAAATGCGCGCGGATGCGCGAACGCATGAAATCCCGGTCGCGATCCTGACGACCCATGCGAGCCGGTTGGCCGGACCCGTCGTTTTATTTTCGCCACCCGATACGCCGCTCGATCAACAGACGGCATACGATCTCCTCGCACCCGATAATCCCTTTGCCCATTCCCTGGCCGTCACCTATCCCATGCCGGTCGACGCGCGAGGAACCCGATGGATGCTCGACGATCTTTACCTGAAGACCTCGACACGCCCGGCCGATCCGACGGTCCGGCTGCTCCAGGGACGTCGGGCGCTCGGTTGGATCCGGGAGGCGGTCGAACGAGCCGGTACGCCGGACGGCGCGAACGTGTACGCCTTCGAAGACATCGACAACCTTGTCACCCGGGCCACTGCTTCGGCGACGCTTTTTTTCGACGGTGTCGAACTCGCGGCCGTCGTTCCTTCGGCGCGGATGCAGGCGTTGCTCGCCGAATTGACGGCGCAACCGGTGTTCGACATTCAAACCCGGCAGTTCGTCGCACAGCGGTTTCTATCCAGTATCGACAAACACGGGGTCCTGCTTCGCGGCAAACAGGTGCAGGTGTTGTACGATCGGTACAACGCTTCGAAAGACCAGCCCGGGGAAGTGCAGCGTCTCCTTGCCGCCCTTCTCGACGCCGTGGAGGAGAAAACCTTTGATACTGAAAACCGTTATAGACCGTAAACGGCATGGAGGGCGCCAAAGCGAAACAATGAACAGCGAACGCCCCGATTCCGCCCGGAATAAGAGGAATCTCGGGGGGGAAATTCTCTTTCTTCCGCAAGCATCCCGGCAGCAATCCTCTGCTCATTGCTTGTCTTGGTGTCGTTTATTGTTGTGGAATACTTTTTTCGATAGGCTCGCGTTTCGGTTACAGGATGTTGGCACGAATGCGACGGCGTTGCCGAACGACTGCCGCGGGGCGTCTTCAAAAGGTCGGCCGCCGGGTCAGATGATACCGCCGTGCGTCCTGTAAGGCGTCATGTGGTTCGGCTGATCCAGAAACCAAAATCGTTCCCATTGTTCATGGATTTGGCGGAGACCTTCCGAACTATTGATCAATTCTTCATTCCGGATCGTCGGGTCGCCGGAATAAATCGGCAAAATGCAGCCGGTCGAGCCGAGAAGCATCAATCCCAGGATGAAAGCCAATAAAAGTGTCCGCATAATCGCTCCTTCTGGCAAAATCGTTCCGGATCGGAACAGGATACTCGCGTCGATATTGGTGTATCGGTCCAACGGAGATTATCTCTGAAGAAAACTTACGGGAGGATTATACAAATTGTATGGGATAATACTGGCAACGCGGTAAAATTGCTGGTTTGGCCAAGACCGCTTGTTGCACTCACTTGTCATAACATTGTTGCGAATAATAACTTGCACACCTCGTTCGAGCGACAAGCGATTGTTTGCGGAGAGAACCACAGGCCATTTACGTTGATACGTCTTTTTCCAGGAATCCGACAGCCGTCGCGGCAAACTGGGAAGATCGCGGAGAATTGCGGTGGATTGCGCGGCGGATTGCGCGAAAGATCGCAAGCAAGATCATCCTCTTCGCGCGTCGAAAACCGGCGTTTTCCGGCTCTGCATGAGCCAATTTTTCCAGGCGTTTTTGTCGAAGCTGAAATCCTGGCCGGTCAATTCCACAAGAGCCCGACGGACATCCTGATTATCGAACCGATCCTCCCCTTCGACAGTCTCTTCGCCCCAAACGAGGCCGCCGGACCCGAGATTGACGTTTCCCTGGTTGACGATCTTTTTTTTCCAGCGGTGGGTCGTGCTGAGCGCCTCGATCAATTCCGGGACCATGGTCCGGGCGCCGATTTTCGCAATCGCGACCGCCGCCCGATTGACGGTCGCATTGTCGCAACGCGCCGGATCGAGAAAACTTGCGTAGTATCGACCGATCAACGGAATCGCGGCCGGGTGTTTGCGAATTTCGTCGAAACAACTTAACCGGACATCGTTGACCGGCTCGTTTCCCTCCATCGACCAGCGGGCGATTTCCTGAACCGCCGGGGGCGTTCCGATGTTCGAAAGGGCGCGAACATAAATCATCCGGGCATCCGCGCTCCCTTCTGCCCGAAGCATTTCCGAGAGCACGGCGGCGGCTTCCGGGGCCTTGATCGCGGATATCTTCTCCTTCATTGCCGGGTTGCTCGGGAGTGCCGCACGCATTTTGCCGAGTTCCTTCCTCCAACGGCTAAGCGTCGCTTTTTTCCGCGCCGCCGCCTGTTCGATATCGATCTCCTGCTGCGTTCGCCAGTGCAGGCCGTCCAAGACATAGCCCCGGGCCAGATTCTGTTCCTCCCGCGTCGTCCAGAGGCCGTCAATACGTTGGTGACCGAGGCGTTGCCGGGCGACCGCGTGGTCCGGGTCCAACTGGACGACCCTGTTCAGGTGGAGTCGCCTCTGCTCGGAAAGCCCTTGCTCCTCGCACCATCGGGCGATTTCCATGTTCGACGCGACCGTGTCTTTCAACAGCGGGACGGTTCGCCCGTATTCCAGAAGGGGTTCCCGCTCCTTGCTTCGAAGCCGTTCGAAATATCGGACGGGAACCGACAGCACGATCCCGGAATCGGTCCGCATCTCGTACGCCGCGCGGGGAACGTCGTCGGGATTGAGAAACTCGCCGCGCACGATCCCTCCTTCCTTGAGGACGAGTGTATCGGCAGGCGAACTCACGGGAAATGCGGCGACGATGCAACAAATCGGGAAATACGCTATCCGGAAAAGCAGGGGCGGGAAAAACAGGCGGTTCATGGCATTGTCAAATGATACTTTCCGAGCACGAAGCGTAAGCGAGTGTATTATCAATTATTGCAGCAACCCCAGCATGTAGTTGGGAATCTGGTTGGCGGTACCCAGCGTACTGACGTTGGCCTGGACGAGGACTTGCGAACGGGTCAGGAGCGAGGTTTCCATGGCAAAATCGGTATCCCGGATATCGCTTTCCGCCGTGGTCAGCGATTCGAGCGTGTCGCTGAGAACGTCGATATTGGGAATGAGCGTATTCTTTTGCATGGCTCCGAGCCGGCCGCGAACCGTCGAGATCGAAACGATGGCCTCCTCCACGATTTTATACGCCAGGTTCGTATCGGTATACATGTCGGCGTTTTTCCCGGTTCCCAATTGGTAGAGGAGCCCGGAAGGCCCGCCGAGCGTGGAGGTGTCCACCGAACGAATGCCGACGGTCAACTGCTGGCTTGAAACGACGTTCGGTCCCAACTGGAAAGTCGCGCCGCCGCCGTCGATCGTGAAATCGGTCGCATAATCGTCCGGGACATTCTCGCTGAGATAGAGCGACATGCTCAGGGAATCAGTCACGATTTCCATGTTCAGGCCGTGCGACGAGGCGGTGACGCCGTTGATCGAACCGATCGTATCGGTTCCGTTGGTGCGTTCCGCGAAGTTGCCGTCCGCCGTCCGTGTATCGATCGTGTGCCCGACGCCGTTGAGCACGATTCCCTTGATGTCGACGAAGGCGTTGCTGCCGTACTCGGACGATTTGAACACGATCCCCCAGGGATCTTCGTCGGAGGAGAAAAGCAGTTTCGCCCCGTTCAGGGTTCCCGGAGCCCGCGCTCCGCCCGTGGTCAGGAGCGTGTCGTCGCTGAGCAGGACCTTCCCTTCGCCGGTTCCGAGCAGGTTGACCGTGAACAACGATTTCGTGAGCGGGTCGTTCTCGATGAGTTGTTTGACATCCCCGGCGGTCGTCGCTCCTTCGTTGATATGAATCGTGATCTGTTTCGTCCGTTCGTCCAGCTCAAGATAAATCCCGTCGCGTGAGATCGTTTGCGGTGCGAGCAGATTTCCCTCCTCATCCTGCCGGAGCCCCGTGATCGCGTTGTCGTCGAACCTGCCGGTGATGTTCGAATCGTTTTCATAGACGATCGAATAGCCGTTGTATTCCGGCCCCGTGCGCCGGGCGACCAGTTCGTAGGTCGCGTCGACGCCGTTTTCCGACGTCATGGAGCCCGTCGCATACGCCGGGAGGTAATTGTACGGTTCGGAACAACTGTCGTACCAGCCCACGAACGCGATGTCCTCGAAGATATCGCCGCAATCGTCCGGAATGACCGTGGGGCCGAGAACGCCNNCCCGCCGGTATCGGTGCATTCGTCCCAGATGTCGCCCGGCGTCCGAAGCACGCCGACGCTGATTCCCGCCGTCGTTTCGGGGGTTTGCCCGTCCCACCACGCCACCAGGTCGCTCGCCGTCGT
>DOMV01000085.1 GCA_003509805.1 Planctomycetaceae bacterium | reverse complement strand
CGGCTCCGGGAAATTTCAACCGCCTTCAGTATAGCGCCGTTCGTTTTCCAGAACATGAATCTTTTCGATACGCCGTTCATGCCGCCCGCCGTCGAAGGGGGTGTCTATCCATAACCCGACCAGGCGGTCGATCATCGCTTCCGTCAACACATCTCCTGACAGGCAAAGAACATTCAGGTCGTTATGGCGACGGCTGATCTCGGCGGTCAGTTCGTCGATGACCGGGGCGGCCCTGACGCCGCGAAATTTGTTGGCGACGATACACATCCCGATTCCCGTCCCGCAGAGCAGGATTCCACGCTCGACCTCCTTGGAGCTGACTTTTTCGGCGACGATAGCCGCGATGTCCGGATAATCGACCGGGGCGTCTTCCGGGCTCGACGGGCCGAAATCGAAGACTTCATGCCCCATTCCCCGGATCATTTCACATAATTTTTTGCGTGCCAAGACGCCGTGATGGTCGCTGCCCAAGGCTATTTTCATGGAGTAATTCCTGATGAAGAGTTACGGAACCGATTCTATACTTCGAACGGCAAGATAATCCTCCCGCGAACAATCGCCTGCCGCTCGAATGAAACGTTTAAGCACTTGTCTGAACGTACGTTAAGGCGAGTGAGTGCGGCAGGTAGACTTGACCGAATGTCCGTTTTCACCGCGTTTCCAGTATATCCGACAAATTCCCTACCGCAAACGGGCCGGCTGATGCCGTCGACGGGCTTTCAAGCCATTCAGTAAAATTTTACCGTAAAAACGCCGGCTGTCGAGAGGCTGCCGCCGCGGGTTTTCGCTCTTTTGTCCTTTCGCTCTTGTGTTATTCGCAAAAAATTGGTAAGCTTCCGCCCGGTTACGGGGAATTTCATTGATCTCCAAGAGAATAACGCAGGGGAACACATGTCGAAACAGGATCGACGCCGGTTTATCCGGGACGCGGGGGCATCGCTGATTCTGGGGGCCACGCTCTTAGCAGGTTGTCGGGGAACCTCGGCCCGGATCATGAATCCGTGGGAAGAAAGCGGCACAGGAAGCGACAAGGCCGGCGGCGAAGTCTATACGCCGATCGTCGCCGCGACGACCGACAAACTGCTCGCCCGGGCCCAGGAATTACCCCTCCGGCAGGTGGCGTACAATGCCCCGGACGGTTATCAACGTTATAAGATATGTTTCGTCGGGCTCGAAAACCTCAGTTCGGAGGAAATGGGCGATTTCAAGGAACACATCAACGCGACGATTAACCAGCGGATCGTCGAATCGCAGCAATTCGAGGTCTTGCACGACCGGGCCGTGGCCGCCGGACTCCACAAGATCGGCTGCCGTTCGGACGACCTGTTTCTCCCGGCCAACCGCCGGCGTTTCGCCGACGTCATGGGCCAAAGCGGAACGCCGATCGATATGATGTTGTTCGCGAAAATCACCTCCGGCACGACCCAAATGAATAAGGACATGCAGCGCGAATACAAACTGACGATGGAACTGGTTGACGTCGATTCCGCAAGCGCCCCGATCGTCGAATCCTGCGACATGCGCAAAGAATACAACAAATCCGCGATGGGCAAGGCGACCTCGTGGTGGAAAAAGTGATACGCCGAAGCATTCATGCCTTTCCAATTCCGTTTCATTCCCTTTATCCCCTTGTTGCTCGCGGTCGTCGTCGGCTGCGCCTCGCACGGGGATCGCTTGCGGCTGATCCGGGCTTCGTTTTACCAGGGAGATATGGAATCCGCCCGGGCGGGAATCGACGAACACCTTAAACGCCCGAAACAGCGGGAAGGGGATGTCCTCAAGCTCGACCAGGCGATCATCGACCTGACGACCGGGAACACGCGGCAGGCGGAATCGACGCTCCGCGAAGTGCGGGACCGGTTCGAACTTCTCGAACAAAAAACGGCGGCCGAGGGAATCGGTTCGATGCTGACCGACGACAACGCCGTTGCGTACGCCGGCGAGGATTACGAAAAAGTGCTCATCCGGGTTTTCCTCGCTCTGGCCAACCTGATGCACGACGGCGGCGATGCGGGGGCCTACGCCCTCCAGGTCGGCCAAAAGCAGGACCGGATCGTTCAAAGTGCGACGAAAATGCGAACCTCCGGGGATTCCGAAGAAGAGGTTAACCCGAAACTTGCCTACAAGCGGGTCCCGGTCGGCGTCTACCTTTACGGCGTGATGCGGGAAGGGACGCTCATGAATTACGATGACGCGGTCCGGTCTTATCAAACCGTCGTCGAGTGGTTGCCGGAATTCGAGCAGGCGCAGCACGATCTGGAACGGGCTCGGAGCGGGGTTCATTCCAAGCCGGAAAACGGCGTCGTTTATGTTTTCGGGCTCGTCGGTCGCGGTCCCTATAAGGAACAGGTCAACGCCGAGGTCTCCCAGACCGCCTTGTTCGCGGCGACCATGATAATCAACGCCCTCGGTTCGCGGAGCGTGACGCCGGGAATCGCGCCCGTGCTCATCCCGATGGTCGTTCAGCCGCGCAACCTCGTCGGAAAACTGAAGGTCGAAGCGGAATGGGAGGAAGAAAACGTGGTTTGCCTGAGCGAAACGATCACCGACGTCGGCAAGATGGCCGAGGAACAATGCGCAGCAGTCGAAACCCAAACGATCGCGAGGGCGGTTGCCCGGCGCGCCGTCAAAAAAGGAATCCTGTACGGAATCAAGGAGGCGACCGACGCCAATCCTTATGTAAGCCTTGCCATGGATATCGGCGGCATGATCTGGGAAGGACGCGAAACGGCCGATACCCGGTGTTGGGGGCTGCTCCCGGAAACGATCCAGGTCGCCCGGCTTGAGTTGCCTGCCGGAGACCGGCGAATCACGC
>DOMV01000053.1 GCA_003509805.1 Planctomycetaceae bacterium | reverse complement strand
GTAGTTTCAGGCCGTTTACAGTAGATGCTTGCAAAAACGTTTCTCTTTCGAGGTGTCCCCATCGATTCGAACAGCGATACAATCCTGACGACCTCCGCCACCGGATCGACGATTCCGATTTTGGTGAGTGATCGACTGCGCCGTTGGTCGGAGTCGGCGCCGAACTGGGAGGCGGCAAACGGCTGTCGGCAAGTGACAAGCCATTTCCTGAACCGTTGCGGCGGACTGGAACGCCGGCTCAGCATGCCGCTCATCGTCGCCACGCTCGGCGGAACCGGGACCGGAAAAAGCACGCTGGTCAATGCGTTGCTCGGCGCGAAAATCGTCAAGGACGGTCGGGAACGACCGACGACCGACAAGCCGGTCATCGTCTGTCGCCCGGAAATCGACCTCAAAGCCCGGGGAATCGACACGACGGGCATTCGCGTGGAAAAGCACTCGCTTCCTTCGCTCGAACACCTGGTGCTGATCGATTGTCCCGATCCGGATACGACGGAATCCCCGGACCAGCGTGAATCGAACCTCGACCGGCTCCGCAACGTGTTGCCGCTTTGCGACGTTCTCCTCATCACGGGGACGCAACAAAAATACCGCAGCCGCCGGGTCGCCGACACCTTGGCCGATGCCGCCCCGGGAGCGCGGCTGCTGTTCGTTCAAACGCACGCCGATCGGGATGTCGATATTCGCGACGATTGGCGGGAAGTGCTCAAGGAACGTTACGAACCGGGTCATATTTTCCTGATCGATTCCGTTGCCGCCTTGAATTCACGGCTCGCGGCTCCTCCGGGGTCGTTCGACGGAGGGATCCCGGACGGCGAGTTCGGGGATCTCCACCGCCTGTTGACACGGGACTTGAATGAAGAATCGGCGATCCGGATCCGGGAAGCGAACTATGCCGACCTGGCTGAGGAAGTGGTCGAACTTTGTCGCTCGGAAATCGAAGAACACTGGGCGCCCATCGATAAATTACGGGAAAAAATCCTGGAAGAACGCCGCCGCCTCGGCGAACGGCTTGCCGAACGGATGCGGGACGAGCTGATACGCGACCGGCGACTTTGGGAATCCCGGCTCATCGGCCGCGTCGCATCGCAATGGGGTTACTCGCCGTTTTCCCTCGTACTGCGCGTTTACCAGGGCTTCGGTTCGCTTCTTTCGGGCGCCCTGTTGGCCCGGGCGGCGACCTCGATTCCCTTGTTTGCCGTCTGGGGACTTTATCAAGGGGGCCGTTCGCTGAAAAAATGGAAGGACCGTCGCAAATCGAAAGCGGGTCCCGGCGGATCGATCGTCCGGTTCTGGGAGGAGGGGAATGTCCGCGAATCGGCGTTGATCTTGGCCGGTTTTGCCCAGGATGCCCGGCTCCCGGTCGGAATTTGTACCCCGGAACGTGTCCTGCGCGAATCCAACCTCGCGGGAGACGCGTTCGTGGCCGAAGTCGCCCGGGAGCTTGAACGTATCTGCGATCGCCTCGCCCGGCGCCACAATACTTGGGCGATTCGTTTGTTTTACGAAACGCTCATGGGCGGAATGCTGCTTTTCCTGCTGTTTCGACCCGCCAAAAACTTTTTCTGGGACACGCTACGGGATTCCTCCATTCCGATTCACGGCTTCGATTTTTACATCATATCGCTCTGCTGGCTGATCGCTTGGGGGGCCGTCCTGCTGGGGGCGTTCACCTTTACCTTGCGGCAGGGTCTCGACCGTGAAATCAACGAAACCGCCGCCACCTGGTCCCGGGCAACGGGACTCGACGCGCTTTTTCATGAGCTCGAAGAGGAAACCAACCGACTCCTCGCCTTCCGCAACGAGCTTGAATCGATCCGGCTTCGACTGACACAAATGGACCAGATCGCGGAAAAACTCGACAAACGACTCGGGAAACGTAAATTCATGTCTACAGGAAGTGCGATGAAAACGGACATTCGGTCAAGTCCCTCTGCCGCACGCACTCACCTTTAACGTCTGTTCAGGCAAGTGCTTAAACGGATCGTTCGAGCGGCAGGCGGTTATGCGAGGGAGTGTGCGGGGGAGGATTATCATGCCGTTTCCGGTATAACGCCCGGGTCGAATGAGGTCAAAAAGCGAACGCTTCCGTTCTACCGGAGGCGGAAAATCCCGGCAAGACCTTCCCGATCGCGTCTGCGAGTCAGAATCAACCCGAATCGACGCATCACAACACGGCGATTTGCGCGATGCGGCGGAGTCCGGTTATTGTTGCGATTCGTCAGCCGGTTTCTCCGTGGCTTTCCCGACCATAAAATCAACCGTGTGCGTTCCATTTTCTATGGATATTCTCAAGCCCGATGTTTCGGACGAAAGATATTTCGCATTGATTTCGTCCGTGTCCTTGAAATAAACGGTATAATCGTCCGGCGGGATTTCACTTCCAACAATTCCAGCAATGACGTAAGTCCCGTCTTTGGCAATTGTTGCACGAGCTTGAAACGTGGGTGACGAATAAACAATCAACCCGCTTGTGACGGGCGTGCCGTCTGCAAACGTCACTTTTCCCGTCAAGCGTTGATTTGTTGATTCGTCTGCTCCCTGCATGAACTCTTCAACCATTTTTTTCATCTTTTCCAGTTTCAGCAACCGCCCGAAGAATTTGTCGACCTGCTTCCCGATTTCCTCCGCATTCATCGACTGCTCGTTGCCGTTGTTGAGCCATTCATCGCCTTCTTTGCGGAAAAAATTGCCGTCATACAAACCGTCGTAAGTCCGAAGGCCGAAAACGAACGCCAATTTATCATGGAGTACGAAAACTTCAAAAACGACAAATTCGTTGCGATATTGTTTTGCAAAATCCGCCGAACATGTTTCCTCAAGCGATTTTCGTTCGCGTTCCGACATTTTGCCCCGACCGACGGTCATCTTTTCGAGCTGCTCAATTCTGTCCTTTGCGTCCGAGACCAAGAGATTTTTCTGCGTGGCGTAAGACGCCTCCGGCGAACTCAAGTCAATTTGATCGGCAGGGAAATCCGCAATGCGTTTTTTGACCGTGTACCATTTGAGATGGTTTGATTCACGAAGCTCCTCACTGAAAAAATCTTTCAGCGTGGTTGTAACATCGTCGGATTTTTCGACTTTCTTGTTCGTTTTCTCATCCACCGCGACGACAAACAGCCCGGCAATGGAGTCGTTTTTGTCGACCACGACCATGAACGTGACGCTGCCTCGCTCGAACTCGCATTTTTCGTGAACCCGCTTGAATTCCAGCACGGATTCCGTTTTCACGGCCTTTGATTCAACGAATTCGCCGAACTGTTTCGTAAAATCTTCCCACAGTTTTTGTGCAATGTCGCCCGCCTTGGCTTCTTTCATGGCCCGCGTCATTTTTGTATCGCTAAAATCGTTTTCCGCGAACCGGGCGACGAGTTCATCGGCGATTTTCGCGGCAATTTTCGTTTCGGTCGCCGCTTTTTCCTGACAAAAAGCGAGCGTGGTACCGAGCAGGAACGCGAGCGTCAGGCCCCCGAATGGCAAACACTTGGACATGGCAATTCCTTTCAAGAAAACGAGGAAGATCAATTATACTTCGAACGGCATGTTTTTCCCGCGCACAAACGCCCGCCGC
>DOMV01000258.1 GCA_003509805.1 Planctomycetaceae bacterium | reverse complement strand
TAATGTATCTTTTATCCTGCATGGTCGCCCTCCCCGCCTCGTTTCAACTCGCCAATCATCTTCTCCATCCCGAAGGATGCAAAACCCTGAACAGTCTCCGGCGTCACGCCTCCTTCTTGTTGCTGAAAATGGTGTTTGCCAAGCCAGTCGCCGCCGTAGCCCTCCGTTATTTTCGAGCATTCGTGCGTATGCTGAGAAACGGCGTCCGTGAACTGTTGCTCCTGATTGGCGGTCGCGAATCGCCGGCCTTCGCCGATATGCGCGGCGGACTCCTTGGAAATGAAGAAGCCGAGGCTTTGATTGGTCATGTCCGAAAAGAATTCCCGTGAAAGATGGTCGAACGCGGATGCCGTTCCCAGTTTTTTGAGTGCGGTTTCGGCTTCGTTTCGCCCCATATCGAACAAATCCTTTTGCTGCATTCTCGGTTCCAGCACCTTCACAAGAGCACTGGTCAGTGCATTACCCGCGATTTCCGCTGGTGTGGAGATCGCCTGATGCTCATGAATCTTAGCGTCAAGCGCGTTCCCGACCGCCGTCACCAACCCAAGCACGGATTGTTCCCGAACGTGGATTCCTTGATTCTCAAGATATGCCAACGGGTTGTCCGTCGTTCCGGCAACGGCGAGTTGGCTCATCAGCCAGGCGGCTTCCGTAAAACCGAGATCGTTTTTGATGAGTTGGAGCGAATCCTCCGCAGCCTTGACCGTGGCGGCGGCAATGACTGGAACCTCGGCGTTGGCGGCGAAGCATGCGATCACTTCCCGCCATTTGAGCGTTTTCGGTAGCGTTCCAAGCCGGGTGTGCCCCATGAACTTGACTCCAGTATTCAGCTATTCTTGTGGCATTTTTCAAGACGGGGGTGTCATTCGCCCCCGTTTTTCATTTCTTGTCGTCGGATGTTTCGGCAGCATGGCCTTCTTTGACCCATTCATCGATTTCGGCCCGCTTGAATTTCCAAAGGCGTCCAACCCGATGGGCGGGCATGTTTTTGTCGGTAATCCAGCGATAGACGGTATTCCGCTTGACCCCAAGGTAAGCGGCAGCTTCATCCACGGACAACCAGCGATCCTCCATACGGACCTCTCAATATTATCTGTTCCAACTTTTTTTGACGATTGGCGAACGAATCGCCACAATCGATCTTGCTGCGATTTTACTGTGGATTGCAGCGTAAAACAACCCTATTTGACATCTTTTTTGCGGATAAGCATTTTTCTTTGATCGTTTATATCCGCTTGGCCATGTTTTTTGTCTATTTTCCGATGCAAGTTGCAGTTTGAGCGTTCGAAACCGGAAAAAATTCTAAAAAATCTCGATGCAACGCCAAATGTTGCATTTGCAACGCGAGAAATTGCTCCTTGGGGGTGGAGGGCGACGTGTTTTTTCAGAAAAAACCGGAAGTCACAGCCTTTGTGACTTTGTCACACGGTTTGTGACGCCCTCCTTTTGAAGGCGAGAAGCATTATCGGCTCGGTAAGCAATCGCCGCCAACATCGAAATTCACCCCTATTACTATGGAGCCTCCCATGCAGCCGCTTCCCTCTTTTGCCCAGATTCAGCACGTCAAGCAACTTCTCGAAACCGGTCTATTCGGCCCGATGATCATCGTCCGGTTGACCGGCGTTCCGCTCCGGGACGTTTTCCGGATCGCCAAGTCGCTGCTTCCCTCGATCCTCGTCACGCCCGACGGCATGGTTCTCGACGGCCAGCACCGCCTCGCCGCCACCCGGTAATCGAATCACCCGAATCAAAACATCTTCAATCAGAAAGGTTTATCACCATGTCCACTCAAAACATCGCCACCATCGACAAAACTGACCGCGACAAACTCGTCGATCTCAGCATCCGGCTCGGACGGTATCGCTGGGAACTCTACCGCCGCTCGAAAGTTGGATTCATCCGCGTTTTCATGATGCCGGGCGCCGTGGTTCGCCGTCGGGCGAACGAACTGTTCCAATTCGGCTTCAGCGCCCGGATGATCATGTGTCCGCCGATCGGCATCCCTGCTCTGGACGCCGTTACCGAAACACCACTCGGCGAAAAAGCGTGGGAATCCTACCTCGACTCGGTGAACGGTAAAACCGTCCTCGACGGCCCCGCCTATCCCGACACGCCGAAAGTCGTTCTCCGTTACGCCAAGGAGTTCTTTCTCGAAGGCTTTCGGACGGGAACCATCGTCGTTTACGAAATCCTCAACTCGTAGGTTTGATTCCAGACCGGCGCATCATTTCCCGTAGATTCTCACCGTCGACGCCAACCTCATTTTACCGTTATGACAAAACCGAATCAATTACTGAAACTGAAACCGCTTACGAGGGCCGAATATGTCGCGTTGGCTCGGAGTACCGATTCCGG
The DNA here is from genome assembly GCA_003509805.1 of Planctomycetaceae bacterium. GTDB lineage: Bacteria > Planctomycetota > Planctomycetia > Pirellulales > Thermoguttaceae > UBA8133. Next base: position 2,546 of record DOMV01000258.1, on the reverse strand, counting down.
CGACCTGTACTATCCCAAGGACCATCGGGCCGCCTTGCTGGAATTGCAGGATCGCGGATACGAAACCGAGATCGATTGGGAAAACGTGCTCCACAAATGCAAGGAGCGCGGTCTGATTCCGAACGCCTACATCCTTCGGGACCATGAGATCGACGCGGTCGCCGCTTATTGCGACAAAAACAAAATGTACAGCGACATCCTCGTCGGTTGCCGCTACCTCGGGCTGAACTTCCAGTCCTATAAAAAGGCCGAGCGGGAAATGCGACGGCTTGGGTTCGAGCTGAACGAGCTCGTCTTCCTGGCCATGCCCGGCGGCAAAGGCGGACGCCGGATCAGCATGACGCCGCTCCGCGCCAAGGCGAAACGGAGATTTCGGATTTGAACGAATCCTCTCCTTCGAATTGAACGGCGGATTTTCCATTTTTCACCATTTCGCGCTCAACGTGCGCGCCAACCACCCATTACGAATTATGACGCTTATTACTGAAACACAAAACATGGCCGAATCCGAAAACCGGGGCGACGATAGGACTTCGCTTTACGACGCCGTCAAAAACGAGGTTGACAACACGCTCTTTTCCCGGACCCGTTTCGATCCGGACGAATTGATCAACGAGGTTTTCCTGCGGTTGTGCGACGGACATCTCCCGCCGCTGGAATCCGAGGAGTTTTTCCAAACACTACGGCAAACGATCCGGCATACGCTCCGTGACATGAAACGCTTTTCTCGGCCGGCGCTCGACATCGACGAGGTCGCTCACGAGGAACATCCGCTCTACGACATGAACCAATGGGCCGACGATCTGGAATTCGAGACGACCTTCGAGCGGTTTTGCGAATCGTTCGACGAACCGACGCGAACCGTTTACGCCCGGTCCCGCATCCTGACCCGCGAGGATATCGCCGAATTGACGAACCTGACGCGGCGCACGGTATCGAAAATGATCCGCGCCATGCCGAGGGAGTTCGAACGATTTTTGAAAAAATCCCAAAAATAATCCCGAAGCGCGCACATTAGACGACTCCATCTTGGAGCAATTCTATAGAGCCCGATGCAATCCCCCTTTTCCACGGAGATCACAATCATGATTGACATGAATATTTTAATCGACGAACCGTCCGAAGTCTACCACGCCAAAGCGAAGGATTTTTTGTCGAGTCACCAGCTCATCGAGTTCGGCAAATGTCCGTATCTGTACAAGAAGCGAATTTCAGGGCTGATCGAAGACAAGGACTCGCCCGCCTACTTCGTCGGTCGGGCCGCCCATACCCGCATTCTCGAAGGGGGCGCGGCCTATGAATCGCAGTACGCCATCGGTGGACCGATCAATCCTGCGACCGGCAAGCCGTTCGGAGCGACGACGAAAAAATTCCTCGAATGGCAGGAAACGCAGCAAAAGCCGGTCATTCCGTTCGACAAGGCCGAGCTGGTCGAGGCGATGAACGCCGGGGTCCGCATGAATCCGCTCGCCTGCGAATTGCTCGAAACCGGTCGCGCCGAAGGGGTTTATCGTGCCGATTATTGCGGCATCCCGTCGCAAATCCGGATCGACTGGACGCATCCCGAGCACGGCATCGTCGACCTGAAAACCTGCGACGATCTCGACGCCTTCGAGAACGACACCCGCAAGTACGGTTACAAGTATCAACTCGCGTTTTACTTCGCCGTGCTGCAAATCGCCGTTCCGAAACTTCCGACGCCCGTCCACATCATCGCGGTCGAGAAGAAGGAGCCGTACCGCTGCGGCGTCTGGATGTTGCCGGAGGAGACGCTGCTTCAGGCCCGCATGGTGAACGAAGCGACCATCGAGCGGCTCAAGACCGCCCGTAGCGACGACCGTTGGCCGACCGGATACGAGACGATCCGCGTTCTCGTTCAGTAAAACAAAGGCGCTTGCGCCGCAACAACGTCACGCTCATGCGACGAAACGAAGAAGAGTTCAACACCCGGTGCGGTCGCTGCAATGTTGTCTATCCGAAACGGCGACGCACCTGTCCCTGTTGTAACGAATATAGCCCGCTTTATCTCGCCGATCCCGAGGGCGATTTCTGCAATCACGACGACACATTTTTCCAACGGAGAACCTCATGTCCCTGCTCCAATCCATCAACAAGGGGAAGCGTCAATCCCCGCCGCGTCTTTTGATTTACGGTCTCGAAGGGATCGGCAAAAGTACCCTCGCTTCGAAGGCGCCCAATCCGATCTTCGTACCGACGGAAGACGGCCTCGACCGGATCGCCTGCGATTCGTTCCCGCTCTGCCAGTCCTTCGACGACATGCTCAGCTGCGTCAACACGCTCAAGACCGAGAAGCACGACTACGGCACGTTCGTTCTCGACAGCCTCGATTGGGCCGAAAAGCTGATTTTCGCACGGGTCTGCAAACAGTTCGGCGCGATCAACATCGAGAAGGCCGACGGCGGCTTTCAACGCGGTTATGAACACGCCCTCACGCTTTGGGAGCAGTTCATCGCGGCTTTGCGACCGTTACGTGAGGAACGAGGGATGATCATCATCCTGCTCGCCCACGCGAAGGTCGAGAAGCA
>DOMV01000342.1 GCA_003509805.1 Planctomycetaceae bacterium | reverse complement strand
GAACGGCTCCTTCTTCTCGACTGCGACGATGAAGACCTCGCACGGGAAGCCGGTCACGCGAGCGAGAACGGATCGGTAAAACGCGAGTTGGTGGTGGTAGTGGAACCGCTTCGCATCCGACTCGAACCAGGTCAGGTCGTCNNCAGGTTTTCAGGTCGACGATGCCTCGTTCCGGGTTCAGCCAGTCGATGCGGATTTGACAGGGGAGGCCGCAGTATTCAGCGCGAACGACGCCCTCGGCTTTTCCCTGTTCGAGCAGTTCGCAGGCATGGGAATTCTGCCGAACGCCGGAACGCATGCACGAAATCAACTCGGCCTTGTCGAAGGAAAGGACCGGCTTGCGCTGGACTTCCTGCCATTCGAGGAATTTTTTCGTCGTGCTCCCGTAGGGTTTTCCCGTCGCCGGATTGATCGGACCGCCGACGGCGTACTCTTTTTCGTACACTTCGACGCCTTCGAGGATCAGCGTGTGCGCGGCGTGTCCGATCAAAAAGGCCGTCGGCTCTTTCTCCTCGATCAGCCCGGCCCGGCGTTTTTGGTACAAATACGGGCAGTGCATGAAATCGATCAGTTGGTGGCTCGAAAGAAACTCTTTCGCTTTTTCACGGTAGACGTCGGCCGGTTCGTCGATCAAAACGGTCAGGTCGATCATTGGTTTTCTCCCTGTCGAAGGTTGGCGGGACGAGCCCGATTTTCAAGACACATATAGGCGGTGAAACTCAAATTTGATACGGAAAAAATAAAAATTTTTGTGCTTTTCCAAAATCATTCCGGCATCATCCCGGCTTTTCGGAACGCCGAACGGATTTTGTCCATTTTTCTGAGGACGTAGATTGTCGGAATGCCCATCTTTTCGGCGGCTTCTTCCGGCGTGTAGTACATGAGCAGTTCGCAGCAGCGCTGCAACTCCTCCGGCATGGCGTCGATCACGGCCCGGACCTCGCCCCGAAAGACGTATTTTTCGTTGCGCAACAGTTCGTCGGCCCGGACGTCGTCGTGCGACGGTTCCCGCTCGCCGACGTAATCGGACAGCGAGCGTTCGCCCCGGTTTTTCCGCCACCGGCTGCGCGACAGTTGTTCGCGGACGCTGCGCCGGATCACGCGGTCCCGGAACGTGTTCGGCGACGAGCGGGCCGGATCGTAGTGCGTATGCGACTCGATCATCGCGACGTAGACGATCTGACGCAGGTCGTCCCCGTCGAGATGCGGCGGTATCCGGTGCGTCGGAACACGCCGGAGATGAAAATCGATTTGGCGGTCGACTTGTTCGATATCGAAAACGACGGCGGTCATGTTTTTTTCTCCTCATTGAAACGTGTGCGCAGTCTCCACGCGGAAGTACGACGGGAACGGCGGTCAGCTTTTCCTGATTTCCCGGACGGCGACGCTTCCCGCCCGAAAGCCCTCGAGAAAAAACTCCCTGGCGCGGCGGAGGACGATTTCCGGCGTATCGGGCCGGGCGGGACCGTCGAGGACGATTTGGCCGTCCATCGAATCGAGGCAGGCACGCCACATCGTTTCGCCGAGCGACGCGGCAGCGGTCGGGTCGGGAATGTCGACCGGCGGACAGAGGATCAGCCGGGCGCCGAAGCCGAGTTGGAACAATTCCTCCGCACGACGGCGAACCGTGGCGGAAGACAGCAGGAGAAGGCGGATGAGGCCGGGCGTCGAACGGCGGTAGACGCTCCAGCACTCCCGGCCGAGCCGGATGCTGAAATCGACGAGTACGTTGCAGTCGTTTTGCGAAAGGGTCGGGTGATCGCTCATGGGGCGGGGTTCCTTGCGGGGGTGAATTTCGATGTCGGCGGCGATTGCTTACCGAATCGATAGTGTTTCTCGCCTGCACAAGGAGGGCGTCACGAAGCGCGAGGCAAATCTCACCATGCCCGCGACCTTCCGGTTTTTCTGAAAAAACTCGTCGCCCTCCGGCCCCAAGGAGCAATTTTTCGCGTTGCTTATGCAACATTTGGCGTTGCATCGGGATTTTTTGAGATTTTTTCCCGTTTCGAACGCTCGTATCACGGTCTATGCCGGAAAATGGATAAAAAACACGCTCAAGCCGTTATAAACGGCCAAAGAAAAAAACAATCGGCAAAAAAGATGTAGAAACAGGGTGCCTCACACTGAAATGCACAGTAGAATCAAATGGAAGCCGATTGTGGCGATCCGTTCGCCCACCGTCTAAAAAGTTGGAACAGATAATATTGAGAGGTCCGCAATGGAGGATCGTTGGTTGTCCGTGGATGAGGTCGCCGTTTATCTCGGGGTCAAGCGTAGCACCGTTTACCGCTGGATTACCGATAAACGCATGCCCGCCCATCGGGTGGGACGCCTTTGGAAATTCAAACGGGCCGAAATCGATCATTGGGTCAGGGAAGGCCATACCGCCGAAACGTCGGAGGACAAGAAGTAACAATGCGGCGCATTGTGCCGCACGATGAAGAAAATCACCGAAATGTCGGAGTCGAGTTCATGGGGCACACCCGACTTGGAACATTGCCGAAAACGCGCAAATGGCGGGAAGTCATTGCCTGTTTCGCCGCCGCCGCCGAGGTGCCCGTCATCGCCGCCGCCACGGTCAAAGCCGCCGAAGATTCGCTCCAACTCATCAAAAANNTGGCTGATGAGCCAACTCGCCGTCGCCGGAACGACGGAGAACCCGTTGGAATATCTGCGCCATCAGGGAGTCCACATCCGGGAACAGTCGGTACTCGGCTTGATTACGGCGGTCGGGGATGCGCTGGACGCCAAAATTCACGAACACCGGGCACGCTCCACACCCGCGGAAATCGCGGGCAA
>DOMV01000414.1 GCA_003509805.1 Planctomycetaceae bacterium | reverse complement strand
GGTCTTGTTCGGCTTGTTGTTTCCCTTGTTCATGTACGGCTTCGCCAGTTCCTGAAACAATTCGAGTCCGATCCGTTTGACCAGTTCCGCAATCATATCGCCGTAATCAAGCGACGGCTCGTCCGCGTCAGCCGCTCCGATTTCGTCGATCCGGTCGATCAGGGTTTCCAGTGGTGAATCGGCGGGGACGGAAATACCTTTGTTCGACAGCTTTTCCGAAAGTCGGGCCGAACAGTGGCGAATCCGGGCATGGAGCGTCGGCAGATCGTCGGAAGACAGGGCGGACGCACTGATCGACGCCAGGATTCGTTTACGCTCATCGTCCTCGAAGGCCATCTGAGCGATGAGCGTATTGACTGCGGCGATCAATTGCTCCTGCATTGACCGGTTAAGGCCGACCGGCTCGACCAAGCCGTCGATCGGAATCCGTACGCGATCGACGTAACGGCCGAGCACGATGGCCCGCTTTCCGTCGATGACCGGATAGTCCGGCACGACATTCGTTCCATAGAGAGCGTGCAGGGCTGGACACTCCGAGGTATCGAACACGACACCTGCCGCGAGCCATCCAATCGGGATTTCAAGATCGGCATCCTGCCAGAGAACGCTGCCGATTTCGAAGGCTTGGTATCCGAGAACCGGTTCGCCGGACTGCACCGTGCCGCCAACCTGTTTCAGAGTCCGAGCAGGCTCAATGACGTAGACGTTACAGGTTGTGCCTTCCCGGACGCCGAGTAACTGGCCGATGTATGCAACCGGACTGGTCGAGGCGTAATCGGCGGCTTCGGCATAGCTGTCGTAAACACTGGTCGGGTCCAAGGCGAAATCCGATAAGCGTGCATACGGTTTTCCGGCAGGCAGGCTCGACATGCCATTTTCGTTTCAAGGTTAAAGGGTCACGTTCAGAGTCATGACGGCGGGGATCGGTACGGCCGTGATGTACGTGAACACCTTGTAGTCGATTGCCGTGTACCCATCCGCCCCTTCGACCGAAACGATGTTTTTCACGGCCAGGTCCGTGTAGTCCGCATTGCCCTGTTCGACGTAGGCGATATTGCTCACATCGCGGAGCGTGGCCGGGTAGGCGATCGTGATTCTCCGCGTTCCCGCCGGGACAGTGATCGTCCACTGGTCGCCTTCCTCCACACCGAGCATGGTCTGCGTCAGGTCGCGCACTTCGGCGGAGGTCGCCGCCGGAGCGGTTTTCGTGTCCACATCGAAGAACGTGTTCCGTTTGCCTGAATAGACGACGTTGCCCGAGGAGACGGAACCGGCCCCGATTGCGCCCGCGGGACACGGTTCGCCCATGTTGTCGTTTTTGACCGGGCCGGCCGCGAAGGTCACCGTCGCACGAAACGACCAATTTTCGTCGCCGATGATTTCGGCGGTCGGCGAATGGGGGCCGAGAACGCTGTCCGTGAAAATGTCCATGCCGTTCTTTTGGAGCTTGTACACCGTGATCCCGCCGCCATCGTTTTGCGTGAAAACGGCGGTCAGGGTCGGCGTCAGGCTCGTGCCGGCCTCGACCGTTTTCGTGCCGGTTCCGGAAAGCGACAGGCTTGGCGTCTTGTAGGTCGGGGCGTTTCGCTTTTGCGTAACCATTTTGACGAACTCGCTGAATGTCGTTCCTTCCGGGATCGTCGCGCCGTCCGCCAAGCCGCCCAGGTCCGTGCCGAGCAGCGTAATGTCCTCGTCGGTCGCGTCGATCTCGCCGCCTCCGCCGCCGGTGAGCGGAATCAGGCTTCGATCTTCCGCAATCATGTAGACCTTGTCCTCCGCGGTCACACCGATGATCTGCGTGTGATAGGCGATCGGGCTGTTCGCCGCGTATTCTTCGGCGTCCGCCAACGTTTCAAAAAGGGTGCTGTCGTCCAGTGGAAAAGCGTCCAGACGTGAATACGGTTTGCCGGTGGGTAAACTGCTTGACATGTTTTGAATCTCCTTTTCTACAGGGGATGGTGAAATGACCGATACGGTATTGTAGAAGAATCACTCCGTTTTCCCGAATCAAACCCGCACCTCAAAGGTCATGGCAACCGGAGAGGCGACCGCGAGAATCCAAGTAAACCCCTTGTACGGGGCCGAGGCATAGCCGTTCGCCCCCTCGACGGCGACCGATGCTTTCACGAATAAATCCTTGTATTCCGCACCGCCCTGCTCGATGTATTTCACACTTCGTACATCCCGGCAGGTGTTCGGATACCAGAACGTGATCCGCCGTGCGCCGGCGGGAGCGGAGATCGTAAATTCCATGCCGTCTTCACAGGCGGACAGCTTGCCGGGCAGAGTGCGGATTTCCGTACTGCTTGCCGGAATCGCCGGTACGACATCCGCACCGTAAAATCCGTAACGCCGGCCGACGACGGTGATCGTGTTCGACGCAATCGTTCCCGCCTGAATCATGCCGGTCGGGTACGGTTTATTTTCCGAATCGTTTTTGACCGCGCCGGCGGCGTAATGGATCAACGCCTGGTACGCGATGGGAACGCCAGTCAGCGTGAAAGGCGGCTCGGTATACGTAACGGGCAGGGGGTTCGTAAACAGGTTCAGTCCGTTTTTCGTTAGCGCAAAGGAAACGACCGGCCCGGCATCGTGGGTAATCCAGGTCGGTGTCAACATCAGAGAAACGAGGGAACCGATTTCCGGTTGTGTCGGAACCGGCGAAGACAAAAACAGGTCCGGGCCGGAATAGACGGGTAGCACGAGCGGCTGTTTGGCCAGTTGTTCAAAGATCGTGTCATGTGGCGTCCCAAACGGAAACCTTGTTCCAGCCGCGATTCCGCCTACCGATGCCGAAAAAGTCAAATCTCGGAGCAGGACGGCAGGATTCTTTCCCTCACCCACTCCGGTCACGGCAGCGATCATCCGTTTGAGTTCCTCCAAGTCCTCCTCCGTGAGGATGCGGGCTTGGCGTCTCCTGTCCGTTTCCTGTCCTGTCACGTCGAACTCACTCACTGAACATGTTTGGAAGTCAACAAAGCCGACTTCCATACCCAACGCTAATTGGACACCGTGCGCAATTAGCGGCTAAAAATTTCTTCCACCCCCTTGAGTGGCGTAAGGTTCGTCCGAAACGGGTTTTTCGGATTGCCGCCGCTTTCGTTCCAAACGGTTCGATCGGTGGCGTTCACGACATGCTTGTCTGTGGCCGTGCCAAGCTGCCCGAATTCGTTGTCACCGCAGACCGTAATCCCGTTCCGGCGGACGATGAGCGTACTGTCGCCGCCCGCGTACACGGCCGTCGCATCGTCGATTCCGGGAATAAAATCGCCGTTGCCGAACCAACCGTTTTCCGTGACACGGTCCGCACCCGTGAAATAGAGCCAGTCATGCCCGCAGCCGACCGGAATTTCGCGTCCGAGTTGGCCACGCTGGTTCCGGCCACCCGTTTTGACCCGACCGTACGGATAAAGAATCACCGTGTGGCGGTCGCCGCAAGCTACATCCTTGATCGGCTCATCAAGCCGGTGCCCTTTTTCAGGATTGGAGTACCGGAAGGCCGGCGAACACAACTGTCCGAACTCGTCCGAACCGACCATACGAAGATAACCGGTTCGGGTCACTGCCGCCAAATGGGACAGGCCGGTCGAGACCTTGCGAATTTCCGATAAAAAATGTTCGTTCGCATACGGCTGTAGCACGCTCGTCGCCGATGCCGGAAATTCCGAGGGCCGATGCCAAGGCGCGATCGGGCCGTGGATGGCGAGCGTTCCGTCCGAACAGAGCGCGACAAGCGGTTCCGTTTGAAGGGATAGGTCGGAGCAGGCCAGCGGTTCCCCGTAAGAGTCTTCGACTTGCAGCCACCGGAGTAGGCCCCGATTCGTGTCCCAATCGAGTCCGAATCCGTACACGCCGCCGTCCGACTTGCGGACGATCAAACGGCCGCGACCATGCCAGATACGGTCGATGGAATGGATGCCCAGAATTTCCGTGAAATTGCAAAAGGTTTCTGAACCGGATAGACCGTCGCGTCCGAGCGAAGAGTAGACTCGTTTCAATGTCGATGTCACGGACAGACTTGAACTGTTACTGTAACCGGCACTGTGGATGCGGCCGTGCTCCCGCAAAAGAACCGTGGAACCTTCCCCGTCCGGCGTGCAGGAAACGGCAACGGCCTTGGCATCCGTAATGTCCGGGACTTGTTTCAGGTTCGGTTTGTCCCAGCGACCGCTCGGCCCGATCCGGCATAACTGGCCGTGCCGGTTGCTTCCGCAGGTCCAGAATGTTCCATTATTCAACACGAACGCCGAATGCGTACGACAAAGACTGGCCGAGCGGATGCCGTGCCGCTCCGCTTCCGGCCAGACCAATTTCGAGCCAACATAAAGACGCTGGACCGCACGGCCGCGGAAATAAATCGCGACCGGTTTTCTGCCGCCTGGAAGGATGATCATTCGTCCTCGTAGACAAGATAAACCGTGTTGGGATTCTCCGGCGTCGGCTTCTGCGAGGCCGTGCCCGCCCAAAAGGCGAGTCCTTGCGTTTCCGACTGGAGTGTGGTCGCCAAGAGGCAGTCGCCGCTTCCGTCGAAGGTCACATGCCCCGTGACCGCGCCCGTCAAGCGGATCGTTACGATATTTTTCAACTTGTCCGCCGTGGCCGCGTTGCCCAAAATGTCCGTCTGCGCCGGATGTGTGTGGTCCTCCCGGGCCGCGAGCATCGATGCGCCGGGCGTTCCCGCCTGAGTCGGTGCCTTGCCGACCATCGTGCCGAGTGAAAGATCGCCGCCCCCAACCGAAAGGCCCGCGATCATCTGCGACACCATGTTCGTATCGACGAATGCGAATGCCGTCGTTTCACTCAGGGCTAGGCAGGGTTTTCCGTCGATCAGGTAAAACGATTTCGGCCGGAGCGAGCCGCGGCTTTTCGCTTCCTCGTACTGTTCGGCACTGCCTTCGAAACACCGGATGGGCATGGCGACTCCTTTT
>DOMV01000199.1 GCA_003509805.1 Planctomycetaceae bacterium | reverse complement strand
TTCCTCTCTTTCTATATCACCAATTGAATTTTGCGTTTCGAACTTCCATGTTTGACACGGAATCATTGGGTTGCATTGATATACGCAACTGCCGTGCCAGAAAGAATCGACCATCGACGAGCTGTAATCGGCGATTGCAGGCCCTTGCAAAAGAAGTCTATTTTACTTTTCGCTCTTTGTCAGATTTGTGGCGCGAAATCCAAAGACCTGCCGTTTTGGCAGGTCATACACGGAAGACTCAAGCCACCTGACGTACAGTATTTCAGAAATACGGTAGGAATACAGCCCCGAAACGGCGTGCCGAATAACCGAATCCAGCATCCCAGCGCTTGCATTGGAGCCTGTTCAGGGTATACTCACACGGTATGCACCGTGCTGCAAGCGTCTGTGCTTATTTTTTTGTCCGGGTAGCAAAATGATGGCCCCTTCTATGGAACCGATGAAATTTTACGATGCGTGTATGGAACTTCACCGCGCCGGTGACATTGACGCCGCCATCGCGGATTTGACGCAATTGTCGGAAACCCAGCCCGATTTTGCGCTGGCTCACAACGCTTTGGCGGCGATCTGGAAAAAACGCGGCGATCTGGGCAAGGCCGTTCGCTACGCCGAAAAGTATTGCGAACTGGAGCCTGACGACGCTTTCGGATATACGGTGCTCAGTTCTTTCTGCATCGAAGCGGGCGAACGGGAAAAAGCCGAAGACGCCCTCGGAAAATCCCACGATCTGCGGTTCCGAGAACAGTTTGCACACTAAAATTTAGCCTACAGACTCGACTTGAACCGGTGCTCCGGCCTTGTATCCATGCCACACAAAATTCTCATTGCCGACGACAACGCGGTGAACGTCGAACTGCTGGACGCTTATCTCGCCGATTTCGATTACGAAATCGAGACGGCCGGGGACGGCGCGGAAACGCTGGAAAAAGTTGCGTCGTTTGGCCCCGATCTGATTTTGCTCGACATCATGATGCCCAGATATTCCGGTTTCGAGGTCTGCGAGAAGATCAAGAACGATCCGGCGACCAGAGGGATCATGGTGCTCATGGTAACGGCGTTGAGTGAATTGGGGGACATCGAAAAGGCTGTTTCGGCGGGCTGCGACGACTATCTCAGCAAGCCCGTCAACAAGCTCGAACTTCTCAAGCGGGTCGAAAACATGCTGAAACTGCGCAGTGTCACCGATGAACTCGACCGCTTGCGGAAATATATCGACGAAATGGAGGAGCGCGGCGTGGTGAATTGACAATTGAAAATGGACCATGGACAACGGGGGGAACCGATGCCTGTCCCCTCCCCCCGTCTTCGGTAGTCGGCGTTCGCCGAACGCCGGAAGCGGAAATGGCGGATATCCGAACGGAGGAAACATGAAAAATACGTCGGTAAAACCTGATGTGACGACGTCTTCGATTCGCCGCCTGCTGCTTTTTCTCGCGTTCGGCCTGCCATGCCATTTAGGTTGCCACCTGAATTGTCATTCCGTTTTTTCCCAGGAATCCCCGCCTGCCCTTTCTCATGCCGCGAAACTGGTCCGGCAACTGGGCGATGAGGATTATTATGTCCGGCAACAGGCCCAGGAGGAATTAATCAAGCTGGGAATCGAAGCGTTCGACGACATTTCGACGGCGCTCCGCGATCCCGATCCCGAGATTGCCGAACGAGCCAAATTGATTTTTTCCCACCTGGAAAACGATTCGATCCGGCTCGATCATCCCCTGATCCAGGAAATTCTCAAAAGCATTTCCCGGGAAACCGATCCCGTCCAGAATGTTTGGCGGCTGCGCTATTTCGGCAGTTCGGACCCCTTTCCCAAATCCGAGGGGCTTTCGACGCTTTGCCGTTTCCTGCGTTTCAACCGGGACGTCGCGATCCGCGCCGAGGCCGCGAAAGCGATCCTCATCAGTACGCCGCAGGGCCCCCTGTTGAGAAAACGCTGGTTCCAGGGCGTCAAATCCGCGGTCGGCAACCCCCGGGACGACGTGATTCTCCGGATGGTCGGCGCCTACGCCGTCGCCGGACTCGCCGTCGAAAAGGAACGCGACGACATGCTCGAATCCGACGGCCGCGATCCCGGGATGCGCGGAGAGACGCGCGAGGCGGCCCGCGAAAAAGTACGCCGGTTCGCCGAACAGCTCGCGATTTTCCAAGCGACGCCGGAATACGATTCGCTTCTCCCCGGCAGTTGCAGCGATATCCTGGTCCACTACACGCTCGCGGAATTTCAGCAGGCGGTCGGCTTGGACGACGATTGCGACAAAACCGTCGCCGCGGCGCTTGCGGTCGAACCACAAATACCGGCATCCGCCGATCCGTTCCAGGTTTGCGACCTGTACAAATTTTCCGCCTGGGCCGCCCATTACGAAGCGGGTTCCCATTTGCTTGTTTTTCGGAACCGCCTCGAATGGGCTCAAAAGGAATTCGATCTGGCGCTCGGCCATGCCGGGAAAACGTCCCTGGCCGGCTTTATTCACATCCTGTATTCCGGGATTTGCCTGTTGCGCGAAGACGATGCCGCCGCCGCCGAGCACCTCGAAAAGGGCATCCCGATCATCGACGAGCTGGAGGTGAAGGGAATCGCGACGGAATTTTTCTACAACCGGCCCGCTTACCTGAAATACGTCCGGGCGAGGGCCGCCCGGGCGGCGGGCAAGATCGACGAATCGCATCAACTGCTCGCCGAAGCCCTCAACCATGATCCGTATCTCGTCGATGCCGTGATCCTTCTTTTTCAGCTTCACAGGGACTTTCCCGACGCGGATACCGGGAATGGACCCGGGATCCCGAAACCCGCCGTCCCGAAACTGATCGAGGCGCTCCAGGAACAGCTCAAAAACAACCTGCGCAACGCCGATTGGGATACCACGCCGCAATACCTGAACGATTGGGCCATGCTCGCGGCCGGAACGGATCAGGCCGACGAGATGGCTTTGCGTTGTGCGCAGGCGGCGTTAAAAGCCTGTCCCGAAAAAGTGGAATACCTCGCGACGCTGGCCGACGTTTATGCGGCGCTCGGTTTCCTTGAAAAAGCGACCGACATCCTGGAAACGATCGTCCGGCGCGTCCCCGAGGTCGTCGTTTACCGAACCGCCCTGGAGCGGATGAAGGAGGAGGGGAGAGGGAGGAAATGAGCAATGACAATTTCAAGACACAAACTGTTTAATCGTCCAGCTTAATCGTCGCGATAATAAATCCGCCTGCCATTCTCCCCTTCCTTTCCGTCCGTTTGCAGATTCTTCCGGTTTTTCCATGAGCATCGACGTTTACAATATCAGCAAGTCGTTCGGTAAATTCCAGGCGCTCAAGAATATTTCCCTTGAAATCGCGTCCGGCGAACTGGTCGCCCTGCTCGGTCCTTCCGGTTCGGGGAAAACGACCTTGTTGAGAATCATCGCCGGATTGGAGGAGCCCGATCCGGGAAGCGGCAGTGTCTTTTTCTTCGGGGAAAACGTCGTCGACCGGCGTGTCGGCGACCGGGGCGTCGGTTTCGTTTTTCAGCACTACGCCTTGTTCCGGCACATGTCGGTGTTCGAGAACATCGCGTTCGGCCTCAAGGTCCGTCCGCGCAAGACCCGGCCCTCGAAGCAGGATATCCACGACAAAGTCATGGGACTGCTCAAACTGATCCAACTCGATACGATCGCGCACCGCCTGCCACACCAGCTCTCCGGGGGCCAGCGCCAGCGGGTC
>DOMV01000292.1 GCA_003509805.1 Planctomycetaceae bacterium | reverse complement strand
GCTAATACCACCGGTGCCGGAAGGGAACGCCGCACGGCGGCCCGGGAACCGCGCGAGACGCGGTCGCCCACACTGCCGCCGATGTTTATCGAACGTTGATCGTCGATTTCCCCGTCGCCTTCGAGCACGGTGTTGAACGTGGAGTCGAATGAAGCGTCGGGGAAACGGTTCGTCCGCCTATCGATCCGCTTGGGGAACGTAGGGGGCCAGTTTTTTCGGCGCGTAGATCGGTTCGAACCGGGTCAGCCGCTGGCGTCCGTTGAGCATCGGCAACGTGAGCATCTCTTCGCCGAGCAGCGGTTTCGCGTACCGGACGAAATCGTCCGCGACATCGCAACCGTCGGGCAGTATCCATTCTTTCGGGAAGGTGCGTTCGCTGTTCGCGACCACCGGGAGCGGAACCATGTCGTAACGGACATCGTAGATGAAGCCCGGTTCGCGGAGGATCGTCGACATGAAGCCGCTTTGTTCTTTCGCGGCCAGTTCGACCGCTTTTTGACCGACACGGTAGGCTTCGTCAAGGTCGACGATCGAGGCGTAACCCATCGAATGACGCTGGTCCGTTCCCGAAACGTTGCCCCGGGCGGCTCCCTTGGCGCCGATCCCGACCTTGTTCAGGTAGTTGACGACGATTTGCGCAACGGTTTGCCGGCTCGCGCTGAAACTCGTGTGCCCGAACGAATCATTGACCGCGCCGAGGTCGCCGACGTTGAATCCTTCGGAAATGACGACGAGGCAGCGCCCGGCCTGTTTGACAGTTGCGCGGACCTGCTCGGCAAGTTCTTCAAGCGTGCGGGGACTTTCGGCCAGGTAAATATGGAGCGGGATTTCCCGGTGTGGGTCGGCCAACCGCGCCGCCGCCGGGATGAACCCGATTTTACGGCCCATCGCCTGCATGACAAGCACCGGATCGGCAGGCGAGGACCCCTTGTTCTCCTCGTTGGCGTATTGAACGGCATGCATCCAATACTTCGCCGTGCTCCCGTATCCCGGCGTGTGGTCGATCAGCTTGAATTCGCTGTCGCCGACGTCGTTGTCGATCGTTTTCGGAATGCCGACGCCGACCAGGTCGATCCCGCGCGCCTGGGCGAGCCGGGCGATCTTGTTCGCCGTATCCATCGAATCGTTTCCGCCGTTGTACAGGAAATACCCGATGTTGTGCGCTTTGAGAACATCGATGACGCGGTCGAAATCCTCCGTCTGGTGCGATTTGAGCTTGTACCGGCAGGTCCCGATCGATCCGGCGACGGGGGTGTACCGCAACAGTGCGACCTCTTCCTTCGGCTGCGCGGAAAGATCGAGCAAGTTCTCCTTGAGAACGCCTTCGATTCCATGCTCTGCACCGTAGACGGTCCCGATATTGTCGAACTCGCGGGCTCCCTCAATGACGCCGCGAAGCGAACTGTTGATCACGCAGGTGGGGCCGCCGCTCTGGGCGACGATCAGATTTTTTTTCATGGGAATTCAATCCAAAAAGGGAAATGTCATTGCGTGGACATTAAAACCAACGGCGGGTCGTTTTCGCCGTGGCGGAGGAAAAGGGAAAGGTCGAGTTTCAACTCCGGGACGGCCAGAATCCGGTCCCGGGCCTCGGGGATGCGTTCGAGGAGAACACCCAATTCCCGTTTTTGTTGCTCACTCTCTCCAAGTTCTTTGTCGAGTTCTTCTTTCGCTTGATGAGTTCCCTCGGCCGACCCGGCATCCGACTTGCCGGCGATGAACATTTTTTGCTGTTCCCGAACGAACGCCCGGCGTTTTTCCTTCATCGAATCGTCGATATCCTTGATCTTATCGGCAATCCGGGCCAATTGTTCTCCATGTTCGCTCCGCAAAACGAACCGGCCTTCTGAAACCGCCGCGGAAATCCAGGTCGCCACGGGATTCAATCGGCTCTGGTCGGTCACTTGGTCCGAGTTCAGCTCGAAAACCAGTTTGAGGGGATTTTCCTTCGTTGTCACAATATCGCGCAGCCCTTTCGCTTTTTCCGGAGAAATTTCCGCCCGGAGTTCCATCGATTCGACCGGGAGCCCGTTTTCAAAAACCACATTCCAGGGCGACGCAAGAAAAAGCGTCGGGGCGTCGATTTCCGGCTCTTTCTGAAAACGCGTAAGGGGCACCGCCGGCAGGGAAATCGGTTTGAAAAGCGGAACGGCGACGGCGTACGCCCCCGGTTTGCCGGCCGTTTCCGTTCTCACTCCCCCTGGTCCCGAACCCTCCGTTCCGTCCGGTTCTGCGTCCACAGGGGCGGGTCCTACGGTCAACAGCGAAAAAGGGACTCTTCCGGCATCCGGGAAATTTTGCGGCGTGAGGGCATCCGGCAACCATTCGAAACTCAGGCCGGCCGCATCAAGCAACAGGAGGCAAAACGGATATTCGATTTGAGCACGAGGATGGCAGGCCATGATGACCCAGCCGGGTCGCTCGGGTGAAGTGCTTATCCGCTCGACGTTTGCGATATCCGCCGGTTCGGGGGTTGTTCGGCCCGTTATCGTTTCCAACTGAACATCCGGTCCCAGTTCCCGGCATGAGAGTGTCCAGTCATCGGTTTCCAAATACGGCAGGATGCCGATCGTAATCGCGTTTCCGACCCGATGGAGCGGCGCGAATTCTCCGACGGTCAAGGGATCGGGCTTGTCGATGCGCTGCGTCACCTCATCGCCAATCATCGGGATCGGCAACGCAATCGCTTTCGGCGGTTCCCATTGCTCCAGCACCTCGTCCACGATCGCGCGCTGTTCCGACCGGCGGCGCTGAAATTCCTCTTGTCGCAATCGCAGGCGTTCCTGCTCCTCGACCTTGCGGGAAGCGGCTTGTCGTAGGTTCGAGTCGTCGTTTGCCGGGAATGTTTCACCGGAAACGCGATTCTCACCGTTTCGATCTCCGGGCGTCACCGCTTTTTCCCCATGCGATTTTCCGTCCGTGTTTTCCTCCGTGCTTCCATCCGCATCGAGATCACGGGGCTTCGCCGGCGTCTCTTTTTCCGGTTTTCCCGACCGTTCGGACGGAAGACGGCCTTGAGGCTTTTCCGGCGGAGACTTGGAAACGGGAGAGGTCGGCCGGTTTTGCGGGAGTTCACCGGGTGTTGGGGGTTCCTCGGTTTTTGCCGCGCCGCCGAACAGGGAACGGCGGACGGACGCGGCATAACCCCATTTCATCTGCTGATCTACCAAGAGCAAAAAAAGCACCAGGACGACCAGCATCGCGGCGGCATAAGTCGAGTAGAAAATCCATCGCGAAGGCACGGCAAGGAACGATTCCATGCGGTTGCCGAGTCCTGTCCCGGGACGGACGGGAGGGGCAATCGACGTCGGGACAATGATCGGAGGGGCGATTATCGCCGGTCTGGCTTCTCCGGCAACGGTGGAATCCCCTGATTCCGGCATCGCGAACAACGACGGCAATCCAGGCGGAATCGGCGGTGAGGAATCCTCGCGATTCGGGTCCGTATTGTCGCCGATGATGCGCGTCTTTCCAGGCGATTTGCCATGATTTTTCACTTGATCGCCCACCTGGACATCCACCTGAACACCCGCCGAGCCGGAAAAATCGTTTCCGTCGGCCGGGATACCGTCCTGTTCGGAAAAAATCCCCGCCCCGGGTGTTCGTGGAACCGATCCTCCCCGTGCAAAATCGGAAAAAGCTCCTGCCGGGGCTTCTCCAAGCGGCCGAGTCAAGTCAAGGAACAGAAGGTTTCCCTGTTGAGCCAATCGCCGTTCTTCCGGTGTTCCCCGAACCACGCCTTTCCACTGGGGAGAATGTGCCGACTGAAAAGAATGCGCAGCTTGAGGCAAGCGTGACATTTGAGAGGAATGCGACGTCTGCCGTTCGGGGTGATCGACATAAAAGGAGTCGAACGTCGTTTTCCAGCGAGCCTCGGGAGGAAGAAGCGCAATCGCTTCACACAGGAAGGGACGCAGATCCGTGCCGGGATTGTAGACAAGCACGGCTTCCCGACCGGTGTAAAGCGTTTCGGCGAGGATACCGGCCCAACCGGAGTCGCCGGTTTTGATTTGCCAAAACGGGCAACGCGAACCGTCGATCATGGGAGGAATGTCCGGAATACTTGCGTTCGAAGGTTCGCGCGAAACAGAACGGGTCGGCAACCTCCTTCCTTTCGGAAACAGGAGGGAAGGACCGACCCATTCTTTCATGAAAACGCCGTCTTGCGCGAAAATCCAAGCCGGTCCCTCCGCCGTACATTCGCCCGGCGAGCAGGCGATTTGATGCACGAGCCGGTTGGATCGCAACGAAAAATCGATTCCCGCGTTGCATGTTCGTGAAAGGATATGCCAAACGGTTCCCTCGACATCCAGGAAACGATGGGAATACGCGACCGGATTGAGCGGAGCGGCCGACGATTCCGGGGGATGAAGATGCCGGTAATCCGGCGGCGATTCCAGGACGGCTTCCAATGCCGGGGGAATGTCCTCACTGCGTCCGACCGTACAGAAACCCGAGGAGCCCGGCTTGAGGCCCTTGGATACCGATGTCGAAATCAGCTCGTGAGTCATGGAAAAGAAAAACGGAAAAACTGTCTGTCCCAACGCCGAACGACCCGGGATCGACTTGCCGATATCCGGACAAAAAAACGAACGCGTCAACCGGACATGCCGGGCACGTTCGGCGATTGTACTCCATCCGGTCGAAAAATTCAACCGGTCGAAGCAGGCCGAACGTCGATACGTCGATACTCCGAACGCCGGGTGCATCGACGATTTGTCGGTCGGAAACGTCGCGGTGACCGGAGGAACGGCGCTCACCGTGTACTCTCGGTCGGGAACCGTCCGGTCGTCCGCCTCGGACACGGCAGTCCGCCTCGGACACGGTCGCTTCACGCTGTTGCGACCCCGGCTTGCGTGAATCCAAAACGCGGCGTGCGAAACCATTCAAAACGTCGCTCGGGACAAAAATCGTACAAGCGGCTCGTCGAGCGGTTCATCGGTCCGCAATCGCAACACCGGGATACCGCGGGATTTACATTCGGCATCGATTTGACGGAGAAATCGCCGCATTTCCTCGCAAAACGCGGTTTTGATCCTGCCGGCATCGACCTGGATCGACCGGCCGGGCCGTTCCATGTCGAGAAACGCGGTCATTTTTGCATACGGAAATTCGAGTTCGGCGGGATCCAGGAGTTGAAAAATCACGAGTCTGTTTTCCCGGGTCCGGAGCATGGCCGGCAAACGCAGCACCTCCTCGGGCTCGGCGAACATCAAATCGCCGATCAGGACGAACGTCGTATACCGCGGCGCGGGGAAAAAACCGCGAAAACCCGGGCCGGTTTCGTCACGTCCGTCACGTTCGGCGACCCGGCGAGGGGGGGCGGTCGGACATTCCTCCAGCCGGTCGAGAAATCGTTTCCAGTGAGCGGGCGAAGAATCAAACGGGACGATTTCCCTTTTTTCGATACCGTCGAAAACGGTGAGCCGAAACCTGTCCCGGGATTGGAACAGGATGTAGCCGAGAACGGCGGCCGTTCGTTTCGCGGCCTCGAATTTCGACAGGACCGTTTTGTCGGAACGAAAATTCATGCCCGCGCCCACGTCGAGCACGATTTCACAGGGCCGGCTCGTTTCGTCCTGGAAACGTTTCAGGAGCAACCGATCGCTTCGCCCGAGCGCTTTCCAGTCAAGCCGTCGCATGTCGTCGCCGGGCGCGTATTCGCGATGCCCGACAAATTCATGGGAAGCGCCTTGCCGCCGCGGAGCGTCATGCCGACCGGGCCGGCGACCATCGGTACACAACGCCTCCCAGGGCCGCAGCCCCTCCAATCGCGGCAAAAGAGAATGCAGCCATTCCTGTAAGTCCATGAATCGAATCTATCGGTTTTCGCACGGTTTCCACACGGTTTTCACGTGATTGTCCCGGCGGTGCGATTCCCCGCTCACACGCGTTCACTGATCGACGTGAGCAGCAATTGCATTTGATGCCGCATGATCGAGAGGGCCGTGTTGAATTCCATGTTGTTTTTGGCCATTTCCGACACCTGCGTTTCCATGCCGACGTTGTTCCAGTCGTGGTACAGGATATGCTGGTCGTTCGGCCACACATCGCCGAACGGTTCCGCGAGGCTTCCGGGCGTCGCAGGTTTGATGTTGCTCGGGATCGGATACCGGATGTAGTTCGGGCCGTAAGGCGGACGGTGCTTCTCGACGATCGCCTTGCTGAGCTTCTTCTTGAAGTTGCCGACATCCAGGTCGCGTGCCTGGTAGTCGGGCGTATCGTAGTTCGCGATGTTCCCGGCGAGCAGCGCCTGCCGGGCTTCGTTGAAATACGCGACCTGCTCGACCACGGGAACCGTCGTCGCATTGAAAATCGCCCGAAATTGCACCGTCGGCCGGATCATGATCGTCGTCGTTCCGCAAAAAGGTTGGTTTCGCCCGTTTCGCCTCCTTGGAAAAACAGGCCCTTGGAAAAACAGGCCGTGGGAAAACCGGCCTACTTTCCGCTCCGCAAATCGAGTCGGCTTTGAGGCCGGCCTTCGCCGGAGGCGACGTTCGCGGTCGTCTGCCGGACGTACTCGGTACTGACACGACGTCCGTTGAGCCGTTGCAGTTCCTTTTGAACGTCGTCTTTCTTTTCCTTCATCAACCGCTCGCTCGTCCGGTCGCATTCGAGGATCGCCGCAAGGGCCGTTTCGCAGGATTTGACCAGTTGATCGCAACGGTGTCGCTCTTCCCGTGAATTCCATACCCGTTTTTCCGGCGGCGTATCGCGATAGGGATCGAGCCGACGCTCGGCCGCCTCCAACTCGCCCAGGATTTTCTGTTTCGTCCCGAGCAGGTCGAGCAGGACCGTGATTTCTCCGTTCCGGACGATTTCCAATTGCCGCTGCGAAAGGCAATACAGGCGTTCCAATACGCCGAGCCGCCCGGCAAGCAGGTCGGCGAGTAATCGGGTGTCGGTTGCCGAGATACTCATGATCCNNCCCATCCATTTCTTTTCGTTCGTTTGTCAACAAAACCGGCCGTTCGCCCGCGACGTTCCGTCATTCCCGTTTCGCCAATCGTTCCTGGAAACGCAGCAATTCTTCCCATTCGAAAGGGGAAAGCCGGCTTCCGGGAGGAAAGGCGTCGGTTTTTTTCAGGCTCTCATGCAGGATTTTCGCCCTGTTGACGACAGTGACCGCTTCCGTCGTACAGCGCCGCATCTCGTCCGTTTCCGCCTTCGCGGCGGCGTCGTCTCCGGCGGCGCGAAAATTCCCGGCCCGCTCCTCGGCTTCCCCGGCCAAGGCGCGGTAGGCGTTGGCGATTTGAACGAGGGCGTACAAGGCGTCGGGGCTGTTCTGGTATTGCGTCGCGGCCAGGTCGTAGGCGAAGATCGCCTCGTCGTAGCGTTGCAGGCTCATCGCTTCGGTCCCGATCCCGAACATCGCGTTGCGCAACATCAGTTGTTCGGACGGACCGAGATTCATCGTATCCTGCCGCGAACGGAGGATGGCCTCGCACTGCCGATAATGATCCAGCGCCCGGGACCGGGCCAGTCGGACATCCGCATCCAAACGTTCCTTCGTCCGTTCCAAAGGTGTTTCCCGCATCGAACGGAGCGAAAGCTGCGCCTTCCCCAAGTAGGCTCGCGCGATGTCGTAATGCGATTCGGCCGCTTGCGGCGCCTCCGGGTGGAATGAAATCGCATCCTCCAGATCGACAATCGCCTGGTCGTAATCGCCGCTGTCGAAATGGAGCGCGCCCAGGGCGTATTGCGTGTCGCGGAAAATCGCGCTTGTCGGCGCGTATTCGCCGCTCAGGTTCAACTGGAGCATGCGGACGCCTTCCTCCCATTCCTTCTTTTCCCGGTACGCTTTGCTGAGGATGAGTCTCGCCCGGGGAACGAAGGTGCTTCGCGGAAATTCGGAGACGCATTTTTTGAGCGTCGCGATCGTTTCGTCGAGAAAATCAAGCTCGAAATACATATCGCCGATTTTGTACAACGCTTCCGCTCGCATGCGGTCGCTCACCTTCATGTACGCCTCGTACATCCGGATCGCGTTGCGGTAATCGCGGCCCGCCCGATAGTTCTCGGCGCTGCTCCAAAGCATGTCGTCGTAATCGTTGTAGGAAAAACGATATCGGGCCAAATCACCGTACCAGCGGCCGGCCAGCCGGAACCGCTCTTCCGCTTTTTTATTCAAGGCATCGCGTTCCTCGAAAAAAGTCGCCTCCGCCTGTCGCCGGAGCGCATCGGCCCAACGGTTCAGGGCGTCCGCCCCCAACCGGAGCGTTTGCATCGACGGCATGACAGGCCGGAGCATTTCCAGGATCGCGATCGCCGAATCGTAATCGCCCCGCCTTAGGTAGGCGTTGAACACGTTCTCGGTCCGCGAGAAGATCATTGATTTCGTCAAATAGCCGTTCACATATTCCGGGTGCGCTTTCAGACGTTCGAAGGCGAGACGGTAGGCCGCCAAGGTCGATTCATTACGACCGAGCCGCATCTGGATTTCCGCGAGGAGAAAACCGGCCGCGATCGCCTCGGAACTGTCGGGAAAACTTTCGATCAGAAAGTTGTACGCCTGTTGCGCGGGGGCAAGATCGCCGTCGGACCGCAATTCATGCAATTCCTCATAACACACACCCTGAAGGAGAGCCGCCTGCCTCGCCCAACGGAACGGCGCGTCGTCGTTCCGGATCGTCTCCTGGAACAAGGCGTCAGCCTGTGCGTACAAGACGGTTGCCCGGTCGCGTTTGCGTTGAATCATCGCCTCGACCTCCTTCATGATCGGCAACGGGGCATCGGGTGGCGCGGCTATAGTCGGTCCCCCCGGAATCGCAGGAGTTGTCCCGGTGGTTTGGGCTTCCAGGGGTTCGTCGCCCAGGATTTCGACCGTATCTTCATCCGGAGTATTTTCTTTCGACGTATTCTCTTTCGGCATCAATTCGTCCGTGGATTCGGCGGCCGGCGCGTTTTCCCGGGGAACCGTCTGTGCGAAGGCGGTTTGGACGATCGTTGCCCGCTCGTAAGTCGTCCGTGAGAGAACCGCCCGCCCATGAAGCGGTACGCCCGATTCACGGGGTTCGATTTCGGATTCCGGGGGCAGAATGTTCGGCGGTTCCGGTACCGTCGGAAGCGGCAAACCCATCGGCGACGGGGGCAATTCCGAATCATCTGCGTCCGGTACCGGCTGTTCCGAGCCGATTTCCGGTTCAATAAGATGGTTGACCGCCGAGGTGTCCTGCCGAGGCATCCCGGGAATCGTCTCCGAAGAAGAAACACCCCCCTCCTCTTCCTCCTTTTTCAACCGTGAAAAGGCGTCGGTCGGATCCGACACCCGTTCAAGGTAGTCGGCCTGCCGGGCATAAATCCGGGCTTCTTCCATGGCGATCCGGCCGGCGAGGAGCAGTTGCGGCGCCCGCGATTCCGTCAATTCGGGAATGCTTTCGAACACCTTCCGGGCAAGATTGACGTCTCCTTTTTGGAGCAGGATCGTGGTTTCAAGCAGGTCGCCCTCGTAAACCTCCTCCCGGGTCGTGGAGGGCCATTTCCGGAACAACGACGCATATTTCAACGATTCGTCGTAATCCGGTTCCGCGTCGTAGAAAGCGGCGTTGGCCAGATACCAGAGAATCGCCTTCTGATTTTCCGCTCCGAGTTCCAGAGCCGTAATCAACGGCTGCCGACATCGCCGCATCTCGCCGGCCATGTACAGACTTTTGCCGAGATAAAAATACCCTTCCTGTTGCCTTCCCCGGAGAAAGCCTTCTTCGAGAGACTGCTGGAGATAATTGGCCGCCGAGAGATACGAGGCGGTTTTGTTTTCGATATCCGAAAGTTCGGTCAGGTAGCAGGTTGCCACGCCGATGACATATAAGGCGCCGCCCTTGGTTTCGGGATCCCGTGATCCGGCGTGTTGCAGGACGACCTCGGCATCGTTTCTCGCCTGGAGGTAAGCCCCGTAATCGAGGCGTGCCACGGCCAGTTCCAGCGTCGGTCGGTTCCGGACGATCGAGATTTGGCGCAGTACGAGAAGAAAACCGATGAGTGAAAACAGGATCAGGGTTCCGCTCAGGATCAGCGCGTAAAGTTTGTGGGAAGCGGCCCAGCTTCGGGTCGAAGCGATCAGCAGGACGAGCAGCGACCCCTTTTCCTCCTGTGCGTCCTCCTCTCCCTCGTCGTCACGACCGCGACGACCGATTCGTTCATCAGGAGGGGGAACCATGGGCGAATCTCCAAAAAAGCGGAGGAAAAAGGCGAACGGCTTCGATATAAAAAGACCCGAACTTTTACTGTTTTCCCCCGTTTCTGTCAAGGTTAAAAAAGAGTGAGCATGACGCGAAAAACGTCGGCAAACCTGTTCGGCAAATCCATATCATACCGGAAACGCGATGAAAACGGACATTTGGTCACGGCTGCCCGCCGCACTCACTCGCCCCAACTTCTGTTTGCACAATAACTTAAACAGATCGTTCGAGCGGCAGGCGATTGTGCGCGGGAGGATTATACCGAAACCGGTTGAGTTTTTCGGTTGAACCGCCTGTTTACCTTCGGCAGTGTNNGCAGGCTTCCCGGGAATCGGCTTCGGGAAATGTCAACCGTATTCAATATAGAGAAAATGCGCAAGACACGGCAGCCGAAATGGATCAGGAAACGGTGTCCGACACCTCTTTCTCCACAGGAACGGGAGCGGCAGGCCCCAAGAGAATCGCAATCCAGCGTGTCTGCTCATAAGACTGAAGCACGATCTTGAGAATCATCGTGAGGGGAGCGGACAGGAACATGCCGACCGGTCCGAGAATCCAGCCCCAGAAAATGAGGGAAAGGAGCACGATCAGGCCGGAAATCCCCAGTCCATCCCCGAGGTACTTCGGCTCGATCCCGTAGCCGATCGCGAAATTGATGGCGATCAGCCCGAGCGTCACGAGGGCGAGACTCCCCAACCCCTGGTCAACCCCGGCAAGCAGGATCGGCGGCACCGAGGCGATGATCGGCCCGACATTCGGGATGAAATTGAAAAAGAAGGCGAGCAACCCCCAAAGCAAGGCGTATTCGATGCCGCAGAGCCAGAGAAAAAGCCAGGTCGCAACCCCGGTCGCCAGGCTGATCCAACCCTTGATGATGGTGTAATTCCAGATGCTCAACGCGATTTCGTCGAGTTGACGGCTCATTTCGAGCCGTTCACCGAAAGCGGCGCGGATTTTATCGGGAAACCGGGACGCCTCAAGCAGGATGAAGATGACGGTCACCATGACGACCAGCATCACGCTCATCATCGCCGCCGCCTCACGGGTCAGGTAAAGGGCCACGTCGGCGATCATTTTCGGATTGAGCAACCGAGTCAGCGCATCCGTGGAATCGGAGGCTGCGTCGTTTTTTGTGTCGTTTTGGCCGCCCGCACCGGCGCTATTGGGCGTTTCAGAAATGCCGGACGTTTCGGCAACATGGGTGGTTTTCCCCGGGGAATCGCTGTCGTTGTCCACTTCAGAAACCGGCTCCGACGTTTCCGTTTCCGACACACTGTTTTCCGACACGTCAGGTTTCGGCGCCGAGGGTGGCGATACGGGAACCGGTTCTTCATGCGGGAAATGCCTGCCGCCCTCCTCGGGCAGGATGTGTTCGATCGTCATTTTTTCGAACTTCGTTTTGATTTCTTCGGTCCAGTCGTCGATCCGGCGAAGCCCGGCTGTCAGACGTTTTTGGTATTCGGGCAATTTGTCGCTGAACCGGCTTAACGAGGAGCCGATCACACCGATCATGCCGATTCCGAAAGAAAAAATGATCGCCGAAAGCAGCAGGATGGAAAACGTCTCGGAGCACCCCTTTTTTTGGAGCCAACGCAACGGCGGCATCAGGATCACGGCGAAAAAGACCGACAGCAGGAGCGGCGAAAGAATCGTTTTGGCGTGCATCATTCCGCCCAAAACGATGATGATCGACGCGAAAACGACCAGGAGGTTCACTATGCCGAACCGGGGGGGGCGTGTGTTCATGGAAGGGTATTTGTTTATGGGAGAAAGGCCGTCAATGGACTCTGATGTCAATAAACCTTGTAAAGATAATGGAGCAATTCGGCGATCAATCCGACGTAGGTAACGACGGTAAGGCACAGGATCGGGAGCAGGCGTCGATGGACGACACGAACCCATCCGATAAACAGCAGCGCCGTCGGGATGAGGAGGACGGCATGTTGCCAACCGAGATAAAGTCCCAGGAGCGAGGTACAGACGATCCAGTTTTTACGGAAAGCGCCGTCGAAAAGGAAGGCCGTCGAACAGCCCGCGACGGCGGCGATCACCGCTCCGAAGAAGGCATCCGGGGCGCCCGAAAACATTCCCCATTTGAACAGGAGATCGTGCTGGTTGATCCAATGCCGGATCCCGTGGACGGGCCAGTGCAGGACGTCGCAGGGAATCCAATGCAGGGACGGAAAAAAGAGCGAGGCCGAGAGGCCGACCAGGGCTGCGGGATAGTACAGGGAAGGAACGAACATTTTGCCCGGGATTTTTTTCCCGTCGACCTCAATCAGACCGGCGGCGAGCAGGGTAAGAAGGAGGAGCAACAGGTAGGCCGTGACGCCCCAGTACAGGTTTGAATCCGTAACCGGCATGTAAAAGAGCGCTTCGGTCGAATTCCAACCTTTGACGACCAAACGTCGCGGACACCCTTCCCGAACGACGATCAGGAAGGCAAGGCTTGCGAACCCGATTGCGCAAAGGACTTCGACGAGCGGATAACGGGAACTGATGCGAACCTTGCATTTGCGACATCGGCCGTTCAACCGCATCCAGCCGAAAACGGGCACATTATCGTGCCAACGGATCGGATATTTACATTTGGGGCAATGCGAAGGCGGGTAAAACAGGCTTTTTCGCCGGGGCAACCGGTAAACGACGACATTCAGGAAACTGCCGAAAATACCTCCGAGGATTCCCGCCCAGAGAACCAGTAATGCGTGTACCATGCGCGTATCATTAGAGAACGGAAAACGATGAAAACAAGGGGGCTCGCCCCGTCGACGCGATCCGGCATCGCGACCCGCATCGCACGACGGTCGATCCCGCTCCGGATATTGCCGCCGGGACGTCTATTGAACTCGATTTGAAAACCCGATATAATAATGGGATTATACCGTTTGTGCGGGAAAAGTTAAAGGGCAATTGTTCTTCCGTGCGAATGATCCGGGAAATTTTCAACCGAGTTCCACATCTCTCTATGGTTTCCACACTTGCAGAATTGGCCCGCCTGGTCGAGGGGATCCCCGTGGGAGAGCCCGATCTTCCGATTCACGGGGTCGCTCCGATTCAAAGCGCCGCCCAGGGCGAAATCACCTTTCTGGAAAAAGCCGACAAACTTCAACGTCTGTCGAAATGCCGTGCTTCGGCCGTCGTCGTCCCGCTCGGGACCGTTCTCCCTTCCCATGCCGTCATCCAAACCCGCCGGGTCGTCGAAGCATTCGAGACGATTACCCGGTTTTTCACCCCGAACCAGCCCGCGCCGCCGCGAACGATCAGTGAACAGGCGTCGATCAGTCCCACGGCGACGATCGGCGACAATGTCCTGATCGAACCCTTCGTCCTGGTCGGCGACAACGTCCTGATCGGCGACGATTGTACGCTCCACAGCGGGGTACGCGTCGGCGCCGGTTCCCGGATCGGGAGGGGAACCCTGGTTTTTTCCAACGCCGTCCTTTATGAAAACACGGAAATCGGCGAAGATTGCATCATCCATGCCTGTTCCGTAATCGGTGCTTACGGATTCGGTTACGCTTCCTCGGCGGAAGGGCATCGGCTCTCCTCGCAACTCGGAAACGTCCGGGTCGGCGACAATGTCGAAGTCGGGGCCTGCTCCACGATCGACCGGGCCACCTACGGTTCCACCGTCATCGGCGACGGGACGAAAATCGACAATCTCGTCATGATCGGGCACAATTGTCACATCGGCCGCAAGAATTTGTTGTGCGCCCATACCGGAATCGCGGGAAGTACGACGACCGGCGATTTCGTCGTCATGGCCGGCCGGGTCGGCGTCCGCGATCACGTCCACATNNGTTCTCGGGGCCATGGCCGGGGTGATGGGCAACATTCCGGACCGTTCCCGGTTCGTCGGCATCCCGGCAACCCCGGAAAAAGAGCAGTTCAAATTGCAGATCGCCCTTTCCCGGCTTCCCGAAACACAAAAGCAGGTCAAGGCGATGCAGCGGGCACTGACTGCGCTGGAGGACCGCATCAAAGCGAACAAGGAAACCGGGGAAACCAAAGAAAACCAAAACCGGTGACGTGACCGAACGATGGGCGACCCGNNCCACAAGGAAGGAAGACTGTTATGATTCGGATCGGAATCCTGATGGGCAGCGACAGCGATTGGCCCAAGATCCGCGCGGCGGCCGAGGTGTTGGACGAGTTCGGCGTTTCCTGCGAGGTGAACGTCATGAGTGCGCATCGCACGCCGGA
>DOMV01000219.1:2556-3938 GCA_003509805.1 Planctomycetaceae bacterium | reverse complement strand
ATATATTATAAATCCCACTTTTATCAAAACTCCGGCTTCTACGAGCGGCGGAGAGAAGATAGGGAAGACAGCGAAGAACCGAGTGGAAGAGTGGAGAGGTGAAACCGACATGGTCGGCTCGACCAGTCGGAGTGCCGGGTCGATACCGGCGAATGGCGAATCGGAACGATGGTTTTCAGCCATGGACGGCGTTTTTGTGAACGGATTTTTCGTCAGCGAACGAAACGGAACAAAAACGGAACAATGCTGAATCGGATCGAAAAACCGTATCTACCGACACAGTGCCAGGAAGCGTCGATACAAGTCTTCCACCGGATGATCGACCGGTTTGTCGACGGCGACAGTGGCCGACGGTTTGTAACACTGTCGAAACATTTCGGCATCCCATGCCATTCCGCAGGCTTCGATCGCGTTTTTCAGGTCGTCACGATAATACTCCTCCGAAAAACGGACAATCGGCTTGATTCCCTGGAAGGAACGGTGGAGTTCGAGCATCCTGTCGAGATAGATTCCGATCAGATCAAACATGGCCGATTCGACTTCGGGGCGTTTCGCCCTTCTCGCGTAGCTCGCGGCGACCCCGGAGGGAGAACGGATCAAGAAAACCGGCGCGATTTCCAGATCAGAAATGCTCGAAAAAACGTGCTCCCAGTAGAACCGGAACAGGATCGATGCCGGATGCTTGAATCCGGACACGGGGGCCGAGTCGGTCAACTGGGTGATGAAGGTTTTTCCCTGCTCAATCAGGTCGGACGGGACATCTTGGATCGTCGGACATTGCAACGGGCGATCCGCCATGATCCGGCCTGCCCGATCGTAGGGGATGGCATCCTCGTCGAATCCGTAGACGAGCCGATGCAGGGCGTGGTCGATTCGAAACACCGGCATGGCTTCACAGAGTCCGAGCGGATTTTCCGGGGCCGCCGCAAGGAAAGGGAACGGGCCGAGCGACATGCCGTGGCGATAAAAGATTTCCGCGGAAATACTCGATCCGGTCCGCTGGCACGTAACGAAAACAATCAGTCTTTTCATTGTATCGGTCATGGGAAATCACGGGAGTCGTCGGGCGAACGGGCCACGGGGCACGCTCCTCTATGATTTTCGTCAAACTCCAAATCACCGCATCAGGAAAAACGTCGAGAGGTTTGAGCATGGTGAGAAAACAATTGAAACAAGCCGATCCTTCACAGGCCGCCCGTCGACGCGGTGCCGTTTCCGCCGAGGAAAACGTTTATCGTCAAGGTCTGGCCAAACACCACCGGGGCGATCTGAACGGGGCGGAATTCATCTACCGGAACATCCTCGACAGGAATCCGGGCCATGTCGGTGCGTGGCATTATCTCGGGATCATCTCCCATGCGCGGGGCCGTTCCGAGGAGGCG
>DOMV01000219.1:0-2538 GCA_003509805.1 Planctomycetaceae bacterium | reverse complement strand
GTCCTGATGTCCGCCAAACGGGACCAAGAGGCCGCGATCGCGCTGGGCAAGGCACTCGCCATCGATCCGAAACACGTCAACGCCCGCGACAATCTGGTCCGGCTTCGAAACGGGAACGCCGAAGGGCGGACACAGACCGAACCGCCGGAACCATCTGAACAGCGGATCGACAGGATGTTGCGTCGCGGTTCACAGCTTGCCGTGCGGGAACAATTCGTCGATGCGAACAGGGCTTTTCACGAAGCGGCTTCAATGCCTGGAGGCAGGGAACTCTGGCGTTGGAAATCGCTCGGATTCTGCCCCACCGTGTTCCAAAACGAACAGGAGATCGACCGGTATTGGGAGAAGCTGGATCACGGATTGGACCTGGCTCTCCATACCGAACAGCGCATGGACTGGCGGACTCTGCCGAGGGACGGCTTCACGCCGTCTTTCAATCTGCCGCATCACGATAAAAACTGCCGCGAGGTCAAGGAGAAATTCGCCCGTATTTTCGAGAAGGCGTTCCCGCAGGATCCGCCCGATCCGAAAGAAACGCGAAAGGACCGGACGAAGATCAGGGTCGGATTCGTCGTCGCGGCGGCGCATCATCTCGGTTTCATCCGGGTCAATCGAGCCCTGATAAAACACCTTGATCCGCAAAAGTTCGAAATTTTCTTTTTCTCGGAAACCGGAGCGCATGCCGAATGCCGGAATCGGGTCGGACGCGACGACATTCAGTGGGTCGGGTTCGGAAGCCGTTTCGACGAGACCGTTCGCCGAATACGGGATGCGCGTTGCGATGTCGTGTACCACTGGAAGGTCGGCGGCAGTCCCTTGGATTATTTCCTGCCCTTCGCCAAACTGGCACCCGTACAATGCACCTCGTTCGGATCGCACGGAACAGGCGGTGTCGCGGCGGTCGATTATTACCTTTCTTCCAGCATCCTGGAAAAACCCGGAGCGGAAGAACACTACACCGAACGGCTCGTCTTGTTGAATGCCTACGCGACGGCCCATGAACCCGAAACCAAACAGAGCGCGACCCGCTCGGAACTCCAACTGCCGGAAACCGGTGCCCTGTACTTCTGCCCGCATCGGGTCGCAAAATATCATCCGCGTTTCGACTCCTATTTGAAACGGATACTGGAACGGGACCCAAGCGGTCACGTCCTTTTACTGACCGGCAAACACCCGGAAATCTCGCGTTCCCTGGTCGGGCGACTTCGCGGAAATCTCGGTGAAACACTGATGAAGCGAGTGATCCTGCCGCCCCTGTTGCCGTACGATCACTACAGAAGAATACTGTCCGTCGCCACCTGCGTCCTGGATTCTCCTGTCTACGCGGGCGACCTGACGACGCACGATGCCTTCGATTACGATGTGCCCGTGGTGACGCAGGAAGGCCGTTATCTTGTCCAGCGGTATACGGCCGGACTCTGTCGTGCGATGGAAATGGAATCGCTGATCGCCGACTGCGAGGAGAAATATGTCGATGTGGCCGTCCGGCTCGGTACGGATTCGGACTACCGCGACGCAATTCGCCGTAAGATCGGCGAGCGTAAGGAAAAACTGTTTGCGACCGATGCCACGGTCGCAGAATACGAGCGCTTTTTTGAAAGTGTTGTCCAATAACTCATTTGCCCTTTCCGAATTGTCTTCATCCATCCATCATAAAAAAGGGAACTGCATCATGACACCGAACAAATCCTTCTTGGAACGCGCCGTGGAAATATTCACCCGCCAGTCGGAACCAAAAGTAAAACCGCATACCCGGAAAAGATCGCTCCAACTCGAAACCCTGGAAGCGAGGGAGATGCTTTCCGGGATCGGGATATCAACAGCGCCGCAGATCGTAGATGAAGGTCAGGCGGCGATCATCCGAATCGAACGGGACGACAGTCAGGGCGAGCTATCCGCCTTCTTTGAACTGGATTACAGGAACTCCGGCTGCTACTACGACAACTACGCCGGTTGGGCGAGGAACGGCAAGGATTTTGATTTCCTGCCCGGTACGAATGAATGGAGCTATCAGGGTCATGTCAAGTTTCAGGACGGTCAGCAATACGTTGACATTACGGTCCAGGCAAAAACGGACACGTTCCTTGAAGGCGACGAGCAGATTTCATTGCGGCTGATCAATGCCGGCAATTACTGGGGCGACCGGACCGGGGTTTCTTCGAACACGACCTATACGATCGACCAGGCCCGATCCAGTACGTCGATGACGATCAAGGACACGACCGATCCCGTCACGGTTCGTGTGGTTTCCGTCCAAAACGGCGTGGAAGGCGGTGTCGACGGCTCGGTCCGGCTGGAACGCGACAACGTTGAAAACGCTCTGACGGTCTATTACAAACTGGACAGTCGCAACAGCGGATATTATTACTACACGAACCAGAATCCGCCCGGCTGGGCACGTAACGGTACGGATTTCGAGTGGTTGCCGGGTACGGACCAATACGACTACGACAGCATCGGCCAGGTGACCTTCGCGGCCGGCGAACGGTTTGCGGACATCACCTTCCGGGTCAAAGACGATGCCTGGCTTGAAGGGAC
>DOMV01000159.1:1218-4118 GCA_003509805.1 Planctomycetaceae bacterium | reverse complement strand
ATTGACCGTGAAGACCCGTATTTCATCGGCAAGATCGGTGCGGCAATCCAGCAGGAGCAGTTCGCAAACATCCTTCAAACGGCCGATGCGGAGAGCGATGAATACAAAGTGGCGCAAACGTATCTCCAACTCATGGAGGACGAAAAAGATCGGGATGAGATGGCCGTGCCGATCCAGCATTTACTGGACGAAATCGGCCTCAACACGGGCCACGGGAACGCCGTCGGCGCGATGAAAAACCTGAGCCGGAACGTCGCTGCCCGGCAGCGGGTTCATGTCGCCGTCGCCTCGGAGGAGCAGCGGCGGAAAGATGCCTACACAGAAGGATTCTCGCAAACGGTATTGGCACGGCTCGCCAACTCGCTCGGCGAAGGGGCAACTTTTGAGGAGATCGTCAACGCCGCCTTCCAGATGATTGATGTCGACCCGGAAAGCGATCTCATGCAGGCCCATCAACACTTCACCGAGGCCAATGCCCGGGTACGGCGTTTGGAAATCGAACGAGATGGGATTTCACGAAATCGGAATATCGCCGACGAAAAGCGTCGGGAATTGTTGAATCAAAACGACGTTCAACGGAAATCGGCGATCCAAAATCTAGGGGATGCGCAGGCGAATCTCCAGCCGGAGTTACGAAAAATGCGCTTCGGATTCGAGCGGATGTCGACCGCCGAGTTCGATTCACGCTTCGGCATGGACCTCGATCTTTTGAACCAAGTCGTGACCGTCGAAGACCCGCTCACGGGAAAATTCAAGTTGCGAACACTTCAAAAAGACGAAGTGCGAATGGATGCCGAAACGGGCATCGTCCAAGTGCGAGAAGGTCACAATTGGGTCGACAAGCGAGATGCCTCCTATTTTGCGCAGATGACCCGAAAGACGGCGGAAGGCGAAGAGGAACACTATTTCAAAGAACTTTACCGTGACAATGGCCAATGGAAATATCGGACTGAGGATGGGACATTGATCGAGTTTGATCCAAACACCGAAGGCTCGAAGATGGCGGTCGGTACGAAAATTCTGACCCGGGCGCAGGACGGATCGGTCAAGGCCACGAACTACCAGTGGACCAACGGGTTCCTGACCCGGGCTTCGGACGATGGCCTGACGACCGGTGTTGTCCGGGATGCCGAGGGCAATTTCATTGCGATGAATTCGGAAATCGGCAAGGCGATTTACAGTGCGAGTGAAGACGGCGTGTTGAATCAAGATTTGATTGAGGCGATTGAGGCGAATCAGTCGAATCTGGTCACCGTGCTGAGCAAACAGGATTTGCGGATCGGAGCCGGTGCGAGAAGGCAGGCCGCGGCTGCGGCGGACGAAACCAAAGAGTCTGTTCGAGAACAAAAGATTCGTGATCTAGCCAACCAGTACGTCGATTCGACGGGAGCGATCGGTCGAATTGATCCCGTCAAGGTCGACATGGAGGGCGAAACTTTTTACATGCTGGCTGGCTTCGCGGCCCCAGGGCGGCGTGAACAGGAACTGGCCGACTACCGGCAAGAAGTGTCCAAACAGCGGGAGGAAATTACGGCCTATTTCGAGGCGGATGATGCCGGCGCGAAAGGTTTTCTGCACCATTCAGACGAGGCGTTGAGGGAAACGCGAAAAGCCTACCAAGCGAACCGGTCGGTCCGTGAAAGGATTCAAGGCCGAATCCGAGCGAACCGCACGAAACTCGAAACACCGCTGTCCGATTCCGAGACGGAACAGGTTCGGCTGGAAATTGCCGAGGATCAAAAGACGCTTGAAACACTGGAGCCGGTCACACGGCAAACGATTGAGCAGGCGGCAAAAGAACAGGCTCAATTTGCCCGGGTCAACGTGCAGTCGGAACGTATCCGGGAAATTGGCGAACAATCGATCAGCACGACGATCCGCGATCCGAAACTGTTGGAAGCGATTTATCGGTACGGCGGTCAAACGGTGAAAGACCGGGATCGCAGCCGACAGGACCAAACCTTCACGGCCACGGAATTGGGTGACCTGATCGGAAAGTTTCGCAAAATGTCCGAATCCCTGCCCGCGTCGGAGCAGGGCATATTGGATGTGTACATAAACGACTTGACTCGCAAAAAAGAGGAGGTCCAGCATCAGGCCGACCGGGTTCTGCAAGAGACGTTCAACGCCGAAGGCGGCAGCGGCATTCAAATCATGGCCGGGAACATTTCTGATCCGGTCAAGGTTGATCGTTTCGGAAATCCCGTTGTGGTCACGCCGCTTCCGCGAAAAGATTTTCGGGCTGATGGTTCATCCTCGCTTCCCACGGACATCAAGCAGCTTCCTATCGGCCCCGCAACTTACGATGCCGCGACGGGCATCGAACAAAACACGCCGGTACGCGCTCCCGTCAAGATTTCGCACGAAATAACGCCGGAGGTTAAGCCAGCGATTACGGCGAAGCCGAAACCGGATGTTTCCGTGCCGTCCGAAGTGCAAACAACGCAGAGCGATCTCTCGCACATTCCCTACACGTTGCGGAAACGGGCTGTCAAAACGCTTGATCGACCGGTCCCTCTGGCCCCGCGATCGGAACAAACCGGGGCAACGAATGATGTTCCTATCGCTGAAAAACCAGATTCTACCATCACCGTCGTTTCCGTACATGACGAACGCATCGAACGGAAAAAGGGCCTAGAAACGGATTCGATCCTGTCGCTCGGAAATGACGACGTACTGTTCGGTGAAAAATCGAACGGATTCCCCATCGGTCTCAAAACCGGTCATGCTTCCGATGAATTGAAATCGTTGGAACTCCATACCGCGGCCGTATCGCAGGTCGGCAGTGAGATGCTTGGACAAAACCGGATCGGTTCTTCCGGCAAGATGGAAACCTGTACGCTCCATGCCGACACGGTTCATTTCAATGTCGCCAGCATGGACCTCAAGAACGGCAGTGT
>DOMV01000159.1:0-1209 GCA_003509805.1 Planctomycetaceae bacterium | reverse complement strand
TCAGTTACGATTTTTCAAAACGGTAACGGAACGGCGCAAGGTTTCTTCAACGTCTCGCCGGGCGGTGTCCTGTCGGTCATCAGCATCGGCGATTTTTCGCAGAAAAACGCCGGGGCCTCCAGTTGCCGGGCTATCGTCACTGACCACCCGATCGAAGAAGCCGCCAACGCGAATGTCATGTACGCCGCCGACGGCCACATCTACATGCACGTTCCCGGCGACAAGGTCGGGGCCATGACCGTGTCCGGCCTGGCGTTTTCGGGCTTCTGTCAAGGCGAATCACAGGGCGGATCAAATTCGTACAATTTTAGTGAGCACATGACGGGCTTCGAGCGGGTGTTGCGCTGGTATCGTGCGAATCGCGTCTCGAATCCGACCAAGAATGATCCGATTGAAATCACGCTCGGCGGCGGCTTGGTCTTGAAAGGCTATCTGGCATCGTTTTCGGCCCAGGTCGCGGACGTGGCGAATCGCCTGTCCAGCTTCAAGCTGCCGATGTATCTCGCGCCGGAGGCCGTTCGGGAGAATAACGGCAATCCATAATCAAATGCAGAACGAACTTCCGTGATAACACATTCATTCGCTTTGGTACACACAATTTTATTATTGCCACAAAAATAGCAATGTGCCTTCGGCGCAGGCTTCAAACGACAGGAAGATTGTCGGGATTGAATGGAATGATTTGTTTCATGTCATTCCGGCAGATGCCTTGTTCAGGGCCTGTTCGGTATCTCAAGTCCGCCTCGAACGAAAAGCCCGTCAGATTATTTTTTTCCACGATTTGCCGAAAGGCTTCGGAAACATAGATGGTGATATGCTTTGTATGATTGAGCCTGAAAATAGAGGCTTTGGGCAGCACATCCTCGAAAAACGCAGGTTCGGGCTCGTTACTATGATCCGGCAACAGGGCGATTCAACCGTCTTGATCCGTTCTTCGGCAACATCACCGACCCGCAAAGCCTCCACAAATATACCTACGGTGTCTGGTTTCGCCATCAATGATTTCGAGGACGACACGGTGCAGGCGGCGATTCGAGACCATTGTGTCCGCACTGATGGCGCCTCCGTCGTTCCTGTTGTCATAGTGCCGTGGAGCAGAATGGATCCTCACGGTGAAGGCGGATGTGACGATTATTACTATCGCCTCAAGCACCAGTTTCTTCAAGCGCGCATTCCATGCCAGTTTAGGGCAGCTCTGTAAATACAAAT
>DOMV01000077.1 GCA_003509805.1 Planctomycetaceae bacterium | reverse complement strand
TTTTGAGATATGGAACAGCAGAACAGTACCATGTACGTGCCGAAAAGCAAGGCGACGACGAAGAAACTCCGAAAAACCGACCATGACAAGCGGATTCTCTATAACACGCGCGAAGCGGCCGTCGTTTGCTGCGTTTCCCAACGGACTTGGCGAATCTGGCATCTCATGGGTTTCGTACCGACGCCGATCAAGATCGGGCGGTCGCTCTTTTGGCGGGTCGATGAGATCAAGCAGTGGATTGAGGAGGGCTGTCCGATTCGGGATGAATGGATTTATCGGCCCGGCAAAAAGTTTCCGGAGATTTCCTCGAAGTGACGCCTTCCCTTTTCCGGCTTTTCATGGCTCACTGTGACCACGAAACCGACGCGTTATCGGGTCGCGAGCCGCGACGGGCGGAACGCTTCGCGCTCAATAATCCGCAGCCTCGTTGGGCTGCTCATTCACACAAGGCCAGGAGAAAGCGATGTCAAGTATTTATCGACGTGTTTTGAAAAGAATCGATCCGAAAACCGGCGTGACGACCGAACGGGAGTCGAAGAAATGGTGGGGACAGTACCGCGATGCCGGTGGAACCTTGCGAAGGAAGGCTTTGTCGACGAACAAGTCGCTGGCCAAGCGGATGCTCGCGGAATTGGTCGAGCAGGTTGAATTGGAAAAGGCCGGGCTGCTTTCTCCGGCGGAGAAAGAGATCAAAAGGCCGATCCAGGGGCATATCGACGCCTTTGAAAAGCATCAGATGGCGAAGGAGAACTCGGAACAGTATGTCGTCGAAATCATGCGGAAGGTTCGCGCGATTGCCGATTTCTGCAAGTGGAAAACGCCGTCGCAAATTACCGAAAGCGATGTTGAAGGTTTTTTACTTGACCTTCGGCAGCGGCAAGGCCGCAGCATCCAGACATCGAACAACTATTTACGTGCGATAAAAAACTTCACACGCTGGATGACGCGAAACAAACGGCTTCTTTCGAATCCACTGGACGAACTTTCCATGCTCAACACGCGAACGGATCGCCGTCACGACCGCAGACCGCTGGGCGACGAAGAGTTTACCCGCTTGGTTCACGTCGCCGAAACGGGACCGCCCGCCGTCGGACTTTTGGGCCGAGATCGGTCGATGCTGTACATTCTCGCCGCCTGGACGGGTTTTCGTCGCGGTGAATTGGGAAGCCTGACGCTTCGGAGTTTTCGACTTGATGCGGAGATGCCCACAGTCACGGTCGAGGCGTCGTATTCGAAACACCGGCGGCAAGACGTTCAGGTCTTGCATCCGGACATTGTTCTCAAACTCAAGGACTGGCTCGTTCGACGCAAGCCGAAAACGGAGAATGAAATTCTGTTTCCCGTATCGAAAAAGACCTGC
This sequence comes from Planctomycetaceae bacterium, assembly GCA_003509805.1. GTDB lineage: Bacteria > Planctomycetota > Planctomycetia > Pirellulales > Thermoguttaceae > UBA8133. The sequence goes on along the minus strand of DOMV01000077.1, from coordinate 7,855 downwards.
GGTGTCGACCGAAGTACGTCTGATATGATCCAGCGCGACCTCGGTTCCGCCCGTCGTTTTTGGATCGCGGAGACGGACGATTCGGAAGAACGAAAACGGCGGGAAGAAAGTGATTTTCTCGCCTACAAAAACAAAGCGGGCCTGTTCGCCGACTTCCACGGTCTGCGGCACACGTTCATCAGCAACCTCGGCAAGGCGGGCGTCGCTCCAAAGACGGCACAAATCCTGGCCCGACATTCGGACTTGTCACTGACGATGAACATCTACACGCACGTCGACCAGCAGGAGCAAGCGGCGGCAATCAATTTATTGCCGAGCGTGCCGGGCTTGAAAAAACCGGATGAGGAGAGCGGCGTTCCGGCGTAAAATCCGATAATCCTGAAAGCACCCCGATTCGGTTTGACCGGGTCGGGGTGTTTTTCGTTTAGCGTAATCGTATTCGCCTAACGAACTACTGGACGGTCCGTCAATCTCTGGATAAAATGATTAAATCGTCCTTTCCTTCGCCTCATTTCCCGGAGATTTCCATGCCAGCCATCAATCCGTACCTTTCGTTCAACGGCAATTGCGAAGAAGCGTTCAATCTTTACCAATCGATCTTCGGCGGCGAACTGATGCTCTGCCGTTTCAAGGACGCCCCACAAGAAGAATCAGGCGGCTTTCCCGTCGCGGAAAACGAACGGGAACGAGTCATGCACTGTTCCCTTCCGGTCGGTTCAACGATCCTCATGGGTTCCGATACGTCGGAGAGTTGTGGTCAAACGGTGAAATTTGGCGACAACGTCACGATCAATATTTGCCCCGACAGCGAAGCGGAAGCCAAACGGGTTTTTGCGGCTTTGTCCGACGGCGGTAAGATCATTATGCCGATTGAAAAAGTGTTTTGGGCCGACCTATTTGGCATGTGTGTTGACAAGTTCGGCGTCTCGTGGATGGTCAATTACGAACACGGAAAAAAGTGCTAAGCCATGCTCGAAAAAGTACGTCTCGGTCAGACCGGTTTGATGGTGTCCCGCGTCTTGATGGGTTGCATTCCGATTCAGCTTCTCCCCGAATCGAATGCCGTCCGGCTTTTGCGCTACGCTTACGACAGCGGTGTCAATTTTTACGACACCGCACACGTCTATACCGACAGTGAGGCGAAACTCGGTGCCGCGTTTTCCGGTGCGCAGCGACAGAACGTAATCATCGCTTCGAAAACGATGAGCGACAGTTACGGAAAAACCATTGAGCAAATCGACGAGAGCCAGCGACGGTTGAAAACGGATTATATCGATCTCTATCAATGGCACAATCCCGAAACGAATTTCGAGGATTTTCAACATCGTCGCGGACCCTATCAAGCGATGCAGGACGCCCAAAAAGCAGGCAAAATCCGGTTCATCGGTGTTACGCAGCACAGTGTCAAGCGTGCCCGGTTTGCCGTCGAATCCGGGGCGTTTGAGACGCTGCAATTCCCACTTTCGCTTCTCTCTAGTCCGGAAGAAATGGACGTTTCGTTCCTCGCTGCCAAGGCGGGAATGGGCGTGATCGCCATGAAAGCGATGTGCGGCGGCTTGATCGAAGACGGTCGTTTGCCGTTCGCTTTTTTGAACCGATATCCGCACATTGTCCCGATTTGGGGAATCAAAACTGCCGGAGAACTCGACCAATTTCTTGAACTGTCAAAGCATCCGGAACCGTTTACGAACGAAATGCAGGCCGAGGTGGAAAAACTCCGCGCGGAATACGGCGACGAATTCTGTCGGTGCTGCGGATACTGCCTGCCGTGCCCCGTCGGAATCGCCATCCCGCAGGCGACGCGGGTCACGACGATGGTCAAGCGAGGCGCAATGCTTGATGCGTTGTTCACTCCCGAACATCGTGAAAAGATGCGGAAAATCGACGACTGTACGAATTGTCGGACTTGTGTTTCCTGTTGTCCGTACCATCTCGACGTACCGCGATTGCTCAAGGAACAACAGGAAGCGTACGTGAAAATGAACGCGGAAAGACAGGATCGATAGGAGTGTATGATGAATCGCGACGATGCTTGGAAACTCTTGACGCAGTACAACGACGATCCGTTCCATCTCTATCACGCCCAAGTGATGGAAGGGGTAATGAAGTATTTCGCTGAAAAAGAAGGTTTCGGCGACGAAGCCGAGTTCTGGGGAATCGTCGGTCTGCTGCACGATCTCGATTTCGGAAGGTTTCCCGAGGAACACTGCGTGAAACAACAGGAAATCATGCGTGAACACAATGTCGACGAACGGATCATCCGGGCAACGGCGTCACACGGCTGGGGCAATACCGGCGTCGAGTTCGAACCGGAGCATCGCATGGAAAAGATTCTGTATGCGACGGACGAACTGACCGGTTTGATCGGCGCGGCGGCGCTTATGCGGCCGTCGAAAAGCGTTCAGGATATGGAAGTCAAATCGGTCAAGAGCAAGTTCAAGTCGCCGAGTTTCGCCGCCGGTTGTTCCCGCGAAGTGATTCAAAAAGGGGCCGACATGCTCGGCTGGACACTCGACCAACTCTTTGCCGAAACTCTCGAAGCGATGAAACACGTCGATGTAGTCAAGTAATTTTTCGCATCATGAATTCCAGATTTCGCCTCGCCCTTCATTGGCAGATTCTTCTCGCGATCCTCCTGGGCGGCGGGTTCGGTTTTTGGTTTCCCAATCACGTCGGGTACGTTTCCTGGCTCGGCGACCTGTTTTTGCGACTCCTGCAAATGGTCGTGATCCCCTTGGTGTTTTGCTCGCTGGTGTCCGCGATCACCGGCATTCGCACGACGGGAAAGCTTGGACGGCTCGGCCTCAAGGCGATGGCGATGTATCTGCTGACCTCGACGCTTGCGATTCTGACCGCGCTGACGTTGGTCAATCTGGTCCGTCCCGGTGTCGGCGTTGACGTTTCGCTCGGAGAAGACATTGCCGCGATGAAAATCGAGGCGTCGCCGCTCCGGGAAACGCTTCTCAATATCGTGCCGAAAAACATGTTCGCCGATCTCGCGGCCGGGAATTTCCTGCCGATCGTTGTCTTCGCGATCCTGTTCGGCGTTTTCCTGGCCCGATCGCGCGACGAGAAAAACGTTCCATCGCTGATCGGCGTTTTCGACGCCGGTTTCACCGTGATGATGAAACTGACCGTGTTCGTGTTGGCGTTCGCCCCTCTCGGCGTGTTCGGCATCCTCGCGAAAAACGTTGCGTTATTTACAGGAGAGTCGGACGGCATCGTCCGTCTCGGCCAGGGACTCGGCCTGCATTTCATGGTCGTCTTTTCCGCATTGGCCGTCCACATGTTCGTCACATTGCCGCTCTGCGTTCGTTGGATCGGAAAATGCCATCCGTGGAAGCATCTTCGCAACATGGGAGCGGTGCTGCTGACGGCGTTTTCCACGGCGTCTTCGAACGGAACGTTGCCGCTCACGCTACGGGATGTCGTTGAAAAAGACGGCGTTTCGGAAGAGACGGCGGGCTTCGTCCTGCCGCTCGGCGCGACGGTCAACATGGACGGCACGTCGCTTTACGAATGTGCCGTCGTGCTTTTCGTTGCGCAGGCGTACGGCATCGAATTGACGTTTTTTCAGCAGTGCCTGACCGTGCTCATGGTGCTCCTGACGGGAATCGGTACCGCGGGCATCCCGATGGCGTCGCTGGTGATGATCGTGATCGTCCTCAACGCCGTCGGCCTCCCACCGGAGGGAATCGGTTTGGTCCTGGCCGTCGACCGTCCGCTCGACATGTGTCGTACGGCGGTCAACGTGTACGGCGACACTTGCTGTGCCGTTGTCGTCGCCAAAAGCGAAGGGGAAGAACTTGCCGTGTGATCGCCCAAAGAGAGGCAATCCGATGTAAAACAAATGAATGAGGCCATTTTTTTATTTTGAGGAAAACGGAAAACTTTTCACGGACTTGATGCCCTTTCCTGTCAAAATGACAGTTTTTGAATGACGACGCCGACAGATGGCCAAACATAACATATTGTCTTTTCATCGTTTGCGAAAATGGCATCTTTTTTGCTTTTCGAATGAATAGCACCGAACAATTCAATATTACCCTCTACACAGAAAGGAGACGACCATGTACACGGAACTGATGTATCCGCATCCCTACGACCTGTTTCGACGACTGAATCGAGTCCTTTCGATGCCATCGATGGCCGAGGGGGATTGGCCGTTCGGCTCGCTCAGCAGCGGCGAACTGGCGACGAACGTCCGTGAAGATGAGGACGCTTTCTACGTCGAGATGGAAGTACCGGGCGTCAAACCGGAGGAGATCGACCTCTCGCTCATCGGTACCGAACTGACGCTCAAGATCAATCGCCCCGCCCCGAAAGACGACAAAAACGTGCGATATCTGCGGCGCGAACGGGTCTTCGGCAACATGGTGCGGACGATCACACTGCCGATGGATTCCACACCGAAAGAGATGGACGCGACCGTCGAAAACGGCGTCCTATGCGTCCGGCTCAAGAAACCGGAAGCGGCGAAGGTCCAAAAAATATCGGTTGCCGCGAAGTGATATGGTCGACGAATGCGTCGAATTCAAACGTAACGATAACCATTGAATAAGGAGAATAGCGATGTCTCGACAATTGATGACGACACAAAACGCTCAGGCTCCTCAAACACAGGAGTCGCAGCAACAGTTGGCCCAACAAGAACGGCAACTCCGCATGCCGCCGGTTGATATCAGCGAATGCGAAAACGAGTTCGTGATCGAAGCCGACATGCCGGGGACGAAGGAGGAAAACATCGACGTGCAGTTCCATCAGGGCGAACTGACGATTCGCGGCAAGGTCGACGTGCCGGAGCAATCGAGCGATCATTATCGGTTCCGACAGTTCGAACCGACCGATTTTTATAGGGCGTTCCGGATCGGCGAATCGGTGGATGCGACGAACATCTCGGCCCGTTACGCCGATGGCGTGCTGACCGTGCATCTGCCGAAGGCCGAAACCCTGAAACCCCGTAAAATCGAGGTCGCGAGGAAATAGTCGGCCCTTAATGTTTCTCCCATGATTCCACGCCGCCGGGAACGACGGCGAACATCGGATGCGGCATGATCCGCTTCGTGTTTCGCAATCGCCCGGCGGCGTCGGGATCGCGAACATCCAGCTTGCTCAAGAGGTGTTCCTTTTCGTACTCGAGTTGTCCTCTTGCCACGGAAATTGTGATTGACTGTTTCGGTTTCACGATCTTTGTTGCGTCGAAATGATAACCTCGCCGCTCGGACTCGGCCAGGATTTCAGCGAGATATTGTGAAATCGCTTCGACCGGGTTCTCCTGCCGTTTGAACCGTTCCAACTGCGGATGATTCTTGTATCCTTTCGTTTTGCCATCGAGGACGTGCTTTGCCAGCAGTCCTTCACGCCAGACGGCGAGCAGCCCCTTCGTGTCGAGATACTTCGGATGCAGCGACCAGAGTCTCATGACGGAATATCCGCCCGCCGATAATGCAACTCGACGATATTCGCCTGCCATTCTTTTTGGCTCAACAACGTCCAATGGGCGTCGGGAATCGGTGGAGCAAACAGTGGGATTCCTTCGCCGAGGATTTTCGGCATCACGAAAATTCGCATTTCGTCGATCAGACCGGCCCGCAGGAACAACGAGTGAATCTCGCCGCCGCCCATTACCCAAACGTGGCGGCAGCCCTCGTTTTGCAGGCGTTCGACGATCTGTTGCGGTGAATCGGTGGTAAACGAAATATCAGGCAAATCCGTTTTTGTTTCCGTGCGAGAAACGACGACACACTTCTTTCCGCGATACGGCCATTCGCCGAAGGTCAGCATTTGCCGATATGTTTTGCCGCCCATGACGAGGACGTCGACGGAGGCGAGAAAATTCTTGTAACCGTCGTCATTTTCGAGATCCTCTTGCGAACCGTGTTCGGTCAGCCAATCGATATTGCCGTCCGACTTGGCGATAAACCCGTCGAGGCTGATCGCGACGTACATGCTCAGTTTCAAGGCGCGGGTCATTTCGATTCCTTTTTGTAACGAACGAGTTGCAGCACGTCTTTGATTTGTTTCTTCTTTGTGACCTTGACCGGCAAGGCAATCAGTTTCCCCATCGGTTGATTTTGGGCGAACTCGTTCTTGAGAGTCTCGTCAATCGGCAATTCCATGACGCCGGGCTTGGTTTTCTCCGTGAAGAGAAATGTCGTCTGAAAATAACCGTCCCAAGCGGATAGCCAGAAGATCGTTTTCTTTTTGTAACAGACCTTGCCGAGCCACGCCTTGCCGTCGTTGTAGAATCGCCATTCGACCGTCAGGCCGACTTCGTCGCCGGTAATCTCGCCAATCAGTTCTTCGAAAACGGTGTAACTTTTGCCGAGCGTTTTCGCCAAAACTTCCGGCGACGGGAAAACATCGGGATCGTTCAATAGCGGATTTTCCATTGTAATCAGCTTTCAAATCCAGCGTCGGACACGTTTTTTATAATCGCGGTATTCGTCGCCGAACAGTTCTTCCAGTGCCCGTTCTTCCGGAATGATTTGAAAAGAGTTCAGGTAGGCGGCGAACAACGGGACGGGCAACAGGGCGAGACCGTCGTCGAGGAAAATGCCAATGGCAAGCAAAATCGAGGTCGCCCCAAGGTACATCGGGTTTCGTGAAAAGCGATACATACCGCTCACGACAAGTCGCGTCGCCTTTTCTGGATGTGTCGGTTTGATCGTTCCTGTTTTTCGGAACCGGAGCATGCTGGGCAAACCGAAGGTAATTCCAACCACGGCGAAAAGAGCCGCCACCTGAATCGCCCACGGATTCGCGAGCGGGCAGACGCGGCAATACCACAAGCCGAGCATGATCGCGACGGTCAGCAGCACCAAAATCGGCGGCGGGATTTTCAATTCCAGAAATCGCATCAGTTACAGCCTATTTTTCAACTTTCAGTTCATTCCAATCGACGGGTTTGCCGTCGAGCCAGTCGATGATCGGCTGGGCGTCCGGCTTGACTTTCGGAGGGACGACGGCGACGAGGTTTCCCTTTTCGTCGAACAGGAATTTCTGGAAGTTCCACGTTACCGGAGCATCAACAACACCGTTCTCCTTCTTTTCGGTGAGGTAACGGTACAGCGGATGCATGTCGTCACCCTTGACGGAAATTTTCTCCATCATCGGAAAGGTCACCCTGAATCGCGTCGAGCAGAACTCGGCGATCTCCGCGTTTGTTCCCGGCTCCTGGGCGTTGAAATTGTTCGCGGGAAAGCCGACGATGACGAACTTACCGTCGGCTCCGTACTTGGTGTAAAGGGCCTGCAACTGCTCGTATTGCGGCGTCAGGCCGCATTTCGAGGCGACGTTCACGATCATGACCTTCTTGCCCTTGAGCTTTTCGAGCGGGAAATCCTCGCCCTTGATATCCTTGACGGTAAAATCGTAAAGTGACATTTCAGCAGAGTTGTTTGGAAGGGGTTCAAAACGGAAACCCTCGCCATCGACTTTCACGGTTCCGACGGACGGAAACGGAAGATGGCTCGCGGCGATCAAGAATTGTTCGTCCGCCGCCCGCTGGAGCGTCTTGCGTCGGACCTCGGCGGCATGCTTCGGATCGTTGTCGTACTGGATACTGATGTCCGGCCTCGCGAACTGCACGGCACCGTTGTGCAGCAAATCGGCGACGACGAGCAGTTTCACACCGCCGGAAGAAAGAAGAAATCCGGTTTGTCCCGGCGTGTGACCGTGAAGGGGGACGGAAACCAATTCGGAAAAAATCGCGGCGGTCTTTTCGTCCGGTATCAGGAATTTCGGTTCTCCGTACAGTTTGACGCACTGTTCGCAATAAGATTTATTTCTGGCCGTTTTCCAGAACGATAATTCATCGGCGTCGATCCAGAGTGTTGCGTTCGGAAAGACTTTC
>DOMV01000150.1 GCA_003509805.1 Planctomycetaceae bacterium | reverse complement strand
GCCGGTCGGAAAATGAATCGTCACGCCGCCTTCCGATCCCGGGACGAGGAGATTCCGAATACGAATATTCGCGAACGTGCCCCGGGTCATGACCCGGTCGTTGCCGCGTCGTGAGCCGTAGCTGTTGAAATCGTCCGGTTCGACCCCCCGTTCCCGGAGGTAGGCTCCGGCCGGGGAATCCGTCTTGATCGCCCCGGCGGGGGAAATGTGATCGGTCGTCGTGGAATCGCCGAGCGCGATCAGGCAACGTGCGTCGTCGATCGGTTCCGGTTCCTTGGCCGTGAAACGCATGTCGAGCAGGAACGGCGGCTCCTGGATATAAGTGCTGTCCGGATCGAAAGGAAACAGATTCGACGGTGTCGTCGGGATCGCGTTCCAGTCGGGGTTCGCTTCGTAAAATCCGGTGTAGCGTTCGGCATACATCCGCGGCTCGACGGCCTGTTTGACGACGGCGTCGATTTCCGCTTCGCCGGGCCGGATATCCCTGAGATACACCGGCGTGCCGTCTGAACCGATTCCCAGCGGTTCGACGTCCATGTCCGCGTCGATGTGTCCGGCAAGGGCGTAAGCGACGACGAGCGGCGGGCCGGCAAGGTAATTCGCCTTGACCAGCGGGTTGATTCGTCCCTCGAAATTCCGGTTTCCGCTCAGCACGGCGGCGACGACGAGATCGTTTTCGGCGACCGCCTTCGCCACCGGCTCCGGGAGCGGACCGCTGTTGCCGATGCAGGTGAGGCAACCGAATCCCACGATGTCGAAACCGAGTTGTTCCAGCGGGGCAAGCAAACCGGCTTTCCGGAGATAATCCTCGACGACCCGGCTCCCGGGACCCAAGCTGGTTTTGACGAAGGGTTTGACCTTCAGTCCTTTGGCGACCGCGTTGCGGGCCAACAGTCCGGCTGCGATCATCAGGTGCGGGTTGCTCGTATTCGTGCAACTGGTTATCGCGGCGATCACGACCGAGCCGTGCCGGAGCGTACTGTCGGGCCCGATTTCCACCTGGGCGTCGACTTTTTCCGGGGGAACGGCAAAACCGCGGTCCTTGACGGGAGCGGTCAGCGCCTTATGGAACGATTCCTTCATGGCCGTGAGCGGAATCCGGTCCTGGGGACGTTTCGGACCGGCAAGCGACGGCTCGACGCCCGAAAGATCGAACGTCAGGACGTTTGTGTAACGCGGTATCGGCCCGGACGCATCGGCAAACAGGGAATTGGCACGGCAATAGGCTTCGACGACGGCGATTTGGTGCGATGGGCGCCCCGTTTCTTTCAGGAATTCGATCGTGCGTTCATCGACTGGAAAGAACCCCATGGTCGCTCCGTATTCCGGTCCCATGTTGGCCAAAACCGCCCGGTCGCCGCCTGACATCGAACGGGCCCCGGCGCCGAAATACTCGACGAATTTGCCGACGACACCCTCTTTACGCAACAATTGGGTCATGGCGAGCACCAGATCGGTCGCATTCGTCCCGGTCGGCAGTTTTCCGACCAACTCGACGCCGATAACCTCGGGGGCTGTCATATAGTACGGCTGGCCGAGCATGACGGCTTCCGCCTCGATTCCGCCGACGCCCCAACCGAGGACGCCGAGACCGTTAATCATCACGGTATGGCTGTCCGTACCGACTACGGAATCGGGGTAGAGGAGCGGTAAACGGGAAGAGGGAATATTCGCCTCTTTGTCATCGCTTGCCACATTTTTCTTTTCGCCATTTCCTGCCCGAATTACCACTTTTGCCAGGTATTCCAGGTTGATTTGGTGAATGATCCCGGTCGACGGCGGAACAACCTCGAAATTGTCGAACGATTTTTGCGCCCAATGAAGCAGGGCATAGCGTTCGGCATTGCGTTGAAACTCAATCGCGACATTCTTTTGGGCGGCATCCGCGGAGCCGTAATAATCGGTTTGAACCGAATGATCGATCACCAGATCGACCGGGATGAGCGGATTGATTCTGCGGGGATCGCCGCCGAGCCGTTTCATCGCGGCCCGCATGGCGGCGAGATCGACGACAGCCGGAACACCGGTAAAATCCTGCAAAAGGACTCGGGCCGGTTTGAACGGCACTGCCGCTTCCGGTTTCGCTTCACGTGTTCCCCAAGCGGCGAGATTGCGAACATCCGCTTCGGTTATGGCGAATCCGTCATGATTCCGAAGCAACGATTCCAAGAGCACGCGAATGGAAAACGGCAACCGGGAAACATCTCCCAAGGTATCCAGTCGATAATAGGAATAGGATTCGCCTTCGACGGAAAGAGAGCGTAACGCGTTGAACGGATTGGACATGTGAATTTCTTCGGGTGATACTGCGCGGATGGGGGATTGATCCGCTTGAAAGGTACTGGAAACGCGATGAAAACGAATATTCGGTCGATTTCGCCTGCCGCACTCGATTGTCCATAACTCCTGTTTTTAGAATGACATAAGCGGATCGTTCGAGAGGCGGGCGACTGTGCGCGGGATGATTATCAGGCCGTTTACGGTATACGATATACCGTAATAAACACCAAGACATTGTCAAATATAATCGCCCTCTTTATTTGTTACAACCGCCCCATGAATAAAACTCTTTCATGGTTTTCTTTGCTTCTGATGAAAATTTGCGGAGATCACATGGGTTTCAAACGAAAATAGAGTGTGCTGGTGCAACGGCGAAGATTGGATGATTATTTTTGCCGGGCAGAATAGAGTGTTTGCAGATTGTGTGTAAAACTGCGTCGAAAGCGGCTTGCGTTGTACAACGGCGACTGAAAATCAAACGAGAGGCCGTGTTATGAGAAAGGCGTCGTGAGAAAGGCGTCTCGCTGTCTGAAGGCACGGGTTTGCTCGGACTTGGTGCGGAATCTCGGCCAAAAGCCCGGTGCGCCCTCGTTTTGTTCTTTATCCGAGGATCAATTGGGGCGGTCCTCCCACGCCTCATCAAGCCAGATTCAATGTTGACAAACGGCATGAACCACGACGTTTCCTTTTCCGCGGAACTCGCGTTACCGGAACCACTGAAACTTGGGACACGTGGAAGTTCTTTGGCCCGCTGGCAGGCGGATGCGGTCGCCGCGGCGCTCGGTCAACGCGGCATTTCGGTGGAAATCGTCCTGATTGAAACGACCGGCGACCGGCAGCGCGATCCGATCGTCTATATGGGGGCTCAAGGCGTTTTCACCCGTGAAATCCAGCGATGCCTGCTCGACGGGACCATCGATCTCGCCGTCCACAGCCTGAAAGACCTGCCGACGGAACCGGTCCCGGGTTTACGCTTGGCGGCCACCCTGCCGCGCGGCCCGGTGCGCGACGCCTTTCTTTCGTTTCACCGGGATACGCTCGAAGAACTGCCCAAGGGCGCCGTCATCGGGACCGGGAGTTTGCGGCGCCGTACACAAATTCAGAATCGTTACGGCAACCGTTTCGAGCTCCGTGACATCCGCGGCAATGTGGAAACACGCATCGAGAAACTGCGCCGGGGCGAATACGACGCCTTGATTCTCGCGGAAGCGGGCCTCCGGCGTCTTGGGCTGGAACCGTATATTCGTTCCCTGCTGGAACCGACCCTTTTCATGCCCGCCGTCGGACAGGGGGCGATCGGCCTGGAGATTCGCGAAAACGATCATCGAACGGCGGAACGAATCGCCCCGATCGGCGATCGAAACACGTTCGCTGCCGTTACGGCCGAGCGTGCCATGCTTCATACGCTCGAAGGCGGTTGTATCGCCCCCATCGCCGCGTTGGGACGCATCACGATGTGCGACGATTCCCCGCGGCTGTTTCTCCAGGGAAGGATATTGTCGCCCGATGGAAAGACGATGCTCGAAGCGGAGGACCATGATGTGCCGGATCAAGCCGAGACGCTCGGGTATCGCTTGGCTCAAACACTGCTTCAAAACGGCGCGGACCGGATCGTCGAGCAAATCCGTTCCCTGCGAGCACAGTAGCGGTAACCTGAACGCGGTTGAAATTTCCCGAAGCCGGTCGCGCCGCACTCAATTGCCTTTAACGTCTGTTCATACAAGTGCTTAAACGGATCGTTCGAGCNNGTGCGCGGGAGGATTGTCATGCCGTTTACGCTGTAACATGTTTTTTTCGGATTTTTCGCTTGACACGGGGCGCGGTTTCCTGTATTATCTACCTAGAACAGCAAGGCGCCTAATGGAGACCGCTTCCATGTTGATTGAAATCGACCCGACTTCGACCCAACCGATTTTCGAACAGGTGGTGGACCAAATCAAATTCGCCGTCGCCGCCGGAGCGATCCGCGCCAATGAAATGATTCCTTCGGTTCGTGAAATGTCCCGGCAGTTGGCGATCAACCCGAATACGATCGCGCGCGCCTACCGCGTTCTCCAGGATGAAGGACTCGTTTATACCCGGCGGGGAATGGGAATCGTCGTCGCCGAACAGGCCGAAGAAATCTGCCAAAACCAGCGCAAAGCGATTTTTACGGAAAAATTCCGGCGTTTCCGCGCCCAAGCCGCCCAGAGCGGTCTTTCCCAAGCGGAGATCGATGAAATCATAAAAAACAACGGATACATGAATACATGATGAACGCGCTCGAACTAAACGACGTCTCGAAATCATTCGGCCGGGTCGCCGCCCTGGAGCACGTTTCCTACGCGGCGGCACCGGGTTCCGTATTCGCGCTGCTCGGCGAAAACGGGGCCGGAAAAACGACGACCATCCGTATCCTGCTCGGCCTTTGCGAGCCGGACCACGGCTCCGCGACGGTCCTCGGACTGGATTCCCGTCGCGACGACCTCAAAATCCGAAGCATGGTCGGTTACGTCCCGGAACAACCGATCCTGTACGATTGGATGACCGTCGAGGAACTCGGTCGCTTCACCGCCTCGTTTTATCCCGATGGTTTCCTCAAGCGGTACGCCGAACTGATCGCCGAATACGAATTGCCGCCGTGTGCCCGGATCAAAACGCTTTCCAAGGGAATGCGGGCCAAAGTGTCGCTCGCCCTGGCCGTCGCGCCGGACCCGGAATTGCTGATCCTCGATGAACCGACCTCCGGTCTGGACGCCTTGGTGCGCCGTGAATTTCTCGAAGGAATGGTTGATCGGGCTGCGACCGGGCGGACGGTTTTTCTTTCCTCGCACCAGATCGCCGAGGTCGAACGTGTTGCCGATACGGTTGCGATCATGAAGAAATCCCGTGTCCTGACCGTCGAGCCGCTCGAAGCCCTCAAAGCGAATACCCGCCTGCTTTCGCTCACCTTCAAGGAAGAAGCCTCCTTCAGAATCCCGTTCGCAACGGTTCTCGACACGCAATGGCAAGGCCGCGACGGTCGATTCCTCGGTCGCGATCTCGCCGAAGGCGCCGAACAAAGACTGGCCGCCGACCCGAATGTCGCCCGATTCGAGTTGAAAACGCCTTCGCTCGAAGAAATTTTCGTCGCCTACATGCAATATGCGGAAGGCGGTTGAAATGCGAAGCCGACGATTCGGGAGCCTGCCCGCCGGAAACGACACGTCCCGACGGGAATGTCAACGGCCTGCGCAAAAAAAACCGGCGAACCGCGAATGAACTCGGTTGCCGGTAGGCACGCTCTGCGATCATTTCGAAAACGGCGGCGCCAAAACCCAGTAAAGCGAAAACGTTTCGAATATCGATTCCGTAAACGGAAAAAACGCCCCGGGTCCCGCACCCGGAAGCCTTTTCAAAGCCGTGACGGCGCCGGAATGCCCGCTTGTCGTCTTGGGACAAGCGTTTTCATTTTCCGAACGACGCGGGATAATACGGATTGTTCCGCTTCCCGTCAAGAGGAGATTTCTGTATAAGGTGCTGAGCATAAAAGAAGCTGCGGTCCCGCGCCGGTTCGACGTGAATTGCCGGCCATGTTTTTTCGCGCATACCAATAATCCCGGGATGAGTTTCCTGACCTATTCCCTCTTCCTCGGCGGGCTTGCGACCGCTTCCATCCCGGTGCTGCTGCACCTGCTGATGCGGGGGAAACCGCGCCGGATCGAGTTCCCCGCGCTCCGGCTGATTAAACAACGCCTGGAAACGACAAAACGGAATCTCCGGCTCAAACAAATCCTGCTCCTCGCGCTCCGCGTTGCCCTGCTTGTCCTGATGGGGTTCCTCCTGGCCCGGCCGAGCGTGAAACTGGCCGACTGGTTTCCTTCCCTGACGAATGCGACGGGAATCGACGATACCGGCACGATCACCAGCATCCTCGCTTCCTCGTTCGGTTCCCAGGACGCCCCGGTGACCGCCGTGATCGTCGTCGACACATCGCCGCGAATGGAATACCGGCTCGAAAACAAAACCCGGTTGGATATTGCGAAACAGTATGCCGATTGGGTAATCGGCCGGCTTCCGCCGAACAGCCGGGTTGCCGTCCTCGGCGGATATCGGGAAGCCGCCGCCTTCCAGGTCGATCCCTACGCCGCCCGGGAACGAATCGAACGATTGGCGATCGAACCGACGGGCCGGGCTTTTCTCGATTCGGTTTCCGAGGCCGTCCGTCTGCTTGAGGAATCGAAGGGGGAACCATCGGAAGGAGAACAGCAGGAACTCTATCTGTTCAGCGATTTGACCGAGCCCGGTTGGGGAACGGAATACGCGAAAACGCTCAGGTCGTCAATCGACCCGCCACGCAAAGCGTCGATCGAAACCGCGACTGCCGACGTGACTGCCGATAAGAATAACGATACCGGTACCGAAAAAAGGACGGATCAAAGCGCGGAGTTCGCCGTTTTCATCGTCGATGTCGGGATCGCGAACCCGAACGATTCCGCAATCGCCGAGGCGGTTTTGTCCGAACAAACCCCGGCGGCCATGGCGCCGCTCCGGCTCACGGTCGATTTACATCATTACGGCGAACCGGAAGAGCGGACGGCGGAATTATTCCTCGCGACCAACGGTTCGGCGGACAACGGCGACGCGGCGGGCAATCACGGGGGAACGACCCTCGAAACGGGTGGGTTTACCGGTAAGGCCGACCGACTGGGTTCACGGTTGGTTCGCTTCACGCAGGGAGAATCCGTTCAGCAAATCGAGTTCGTGCTCCCGGGTCTGCCCGCGGGCATCCACCAGGGCTTGCTGCGGCTCGACGGGACCGACGCGTTGGAAAGCGACGACCTGTCCTATTTTTCCTTTTACGCCCATGCGCCGTGGAAAGTCCTTCTCGTGGTTCCCCCCATGCAGGACCGGCGAATCCGACCGGAAACATACATTCGCGAAGTGCTTGATTCCGCCGTGCTCAAACGGGAGGGAACGGCCCCGTTTCAAACCGCGATCATGACGGTCGAACAATTGGAGAGGACATCCACGAAAGAACTCGTCAACGATTACCGGGCTGTTTTTCTGCTTGACCCGCCTCCGTTGCGGCCGGCGACATGGAAAACCCTCGCGGATTTCGTTTCCCGGGGATATGGTGTCGGAACCTTTCTCGGACGTGGGGCGACCCGGATGGATCGGTTCAACGATGCGACGGCTCGCGAACTGCTCGGGGGCAATCTTCTCCGGCAGGCCAGGGCCGTCGAAAACGATCTCTGGATCGTACCGGCGGACTACACGCACCCGGTTTATACGACCTTTCGACCGCTCTCGGTCGCCCAAACGCCGTGGAACGAATTGCCGGTCGATCGCTATTGGGAAATGACCGATCCGACCGACCAGGCGATGACACTGGCGACGTTTTCCGACGGCCGGCCCGCGATTCTCGCCCGTTCGCTTGGTTTGGGAAGGACGTTGACCATGTTGACGCCGGTTTCCGATCCGCCGCATTCCGAGTCGGGAGAACGGGTATGGAACTACCTGACCGATCCCAATTGGGTGTTTTACGCTTTGATTGACGGCGTGGCCCGGTATCTGGTCGGGGCGGGCGAACAGATATACAATTTCCGGCTCTCGCAACCGGCCGTCGTGCGGCTCGACACGGATTCCGCACCGGGCCGGGCTTTCCCACCGACCTGTTTATTAAGTGTTCCGGGAATGAAAAGCGGCCTCCGCCTGGACACCGATGTCCCGGAACGGACCATTCGTTATCCCGCGACGGATCGTGTCGGCAACTACCGGCTTCGAAGCGGCGGAACCGACGAAATACGGGATTCCGGTTTCAGTGTCAATTATCCTAAAGATACCTGGAACTTACGTCGGGTTACCCGGGAACGTCTCGACGAAATCTTTGGAGCCGATTCGTACCGAATCGTCACGACGCCGGCGGAAATCGAAATCGGCATTGCCCGGCGGCGTGTCGGCCAGGAATTGTACGTCCCGGTTTTTCTTCTCCTTTGCACCGTCTTCCTCGGCGAATACCTGTTCGCCAACTTCTTTTACGGTAAAACGACCCGTTCCGAATAAGGGACCTGTTGCACAACCGTCATTTCCGCTTCGACCGGGCTAAAAACGTCCGAAATAAAAACCGGAGCGTGGATGAATTGACAATTGACAACGGAGGGACGCAAGCGGGTTCCCTATTGGAGTTGTTCTACAACTTTATTGTAACGCCTGGATTGTATCTCCCGTTATCCATTGTCAGTTGTCCATTGTCAATTCTGCGGCCTTCTTTCCGGCTTTGATGACTGGTGATAACGGTTGATTTACTCCTTATTTTGCCTAAATTGAAATTTTTTCGGCTCTCGTGAAAAAGCGTATGCTAATATGGGAAGAGGTCGGATGGTACACATCGGGTAAAATTAGCTGGATAGATCGAATGTAAATTTTGACAAAAATAAACAGAAAGGCTAAACAGCAAGTAATAGAAAGACGATAACGAATACGAAGATGATTCTACGAATGACGACAGCTCGATCACCGCTGTCCTAAAACATCCCTTTCCCCCAATTTCAAAAGGAGTATCTCCAATGAAACGCCAAGTTCTTCTTGCACTCGTGGCCGCTGCCGTCATTTTCGCGGTTTCGTCCACCAACGCCCATGCCGGTATGTTCGGTCGTCTGGGTCATGTTTTTCATCGTGGTTGCGGTCCGTGTGCCCCGGCCTGCGAACCCTGCACTCCCCCGGCTTGTGAACCCTGCAAAGCAGCCTGTGAGCCTTGTACGCCCCAAGCCTGTGAACCGGGCTGTGTCGCTCCGTGTGGACCGTACCGTCCGTTCGGTGGATTCTTCCTCCGGCTGAAAGCCAAATTGGCTACCCACCGCGCCGCTTGCTGCTCGCCCTGTGAACCGGCCTGCGAACCGTGCAAACCGATTTGCGAACCTTGTGATCCCTGCAACCCGTGCGACGTCGGCTGTGCCCCTTGCGGTCCGTGGCGTCCGTTCGGCGGATTCTTCACGAACCTCAAAGCGAAGATGGCCGCCCATTGCAACCCGTGCAACCCTTGCGATCCTTGCGATCCTTGCGAACCGTGCGACCCCTGCAATCCCTGCAAATAAGTTTACACCGATATCGGGATAAGAATGTCGATACGGGTAAGTCGAATGAAAAATACGACTTACTTCGACGGAAGCTAACGAACGATACCGTACTCCCCAGGGTGTGCGGTATCTTTTTTTATGTCAACGGGAAGAGGAAGAGTATCCGGATGGGAAACGGGAATACCGCTCGAACCGATCCATGACATCCGCGACGGCGGAGGCGGACTTGCGGGCGCCAAAAGAGTCATCGGGTAGACCGGAATGTTGCGGATAATCATGAAGCCCAGGACGATCAGTACCAGGATGGTCGCCGTCCAGGGAGTGTACCGAATGGTCGGCATGGAAAAACAACCCGGCTTTCGCAACAATCGGCCTGACAACCGGCTCAACCCGTATGCCGACCCGTATAAAACACAAAACGCCAGCCCGAAAACGAAAAGGGCGTTGCAACGCGCCGCTTCACCGAACCGACCGTGCAGCAGGTGGGCGATCGACCGGGTTCCCCCGCATCCGGCACATAGAAATCCGGTCGTTCGGTAAAGAGTACAGGGAGGTAAGACTTCCGTCTGAGTCGGATCGTGCGCGAAAGCGATCCAGTAGAGAGCCGCCGCGATGAAAACCGAACCGAACAGATAAAACCAGAGATGGGATCGCATGGTCTCGTTCGAAAGGAAAAGTCGATAGTCGCTGAAATTCCACCGGTACAGCCCGACCGACGGGTCTGCAATCGATTCGCGGGTCAATCAGGATTGGCAGCACGCGAATCACTTGTCGGATCGATTATCGGCTCATGTAACGGATCGTCTGTCCGGCTCCGCCGGGAGCGGGTTGTGGACGGGTCCAGGTACATCGTCAAGACCGCCAGATCGGCCGGAGTAACGCCGGGAATACGTGCCGCCTGCGCGACATCGGCGGGACGGATCCGGGCGAACTTTTCCCTCGCTTCATGCCGAAGGTGAATCATCGCCGTATAATCGATCCCCTCGGGAATACGGCGGTCGGCCAATTTGCGCTGCCTCCGGATATCGATTTCCTGCCTTGCGAGATATCCGTGGTATTTGACATCGATCACAACCTGCTCGGCGGCATCCTGCGGTATCGCGGCCAACTCCGGCAACAATCCGACCATTTCCGGCCAAGTGGTTTCCGGCCGGCTGAGCCGTTTGCTCAAGGAACCGTGCTCGTCGTGCTTCGCTTCCAATAACGCTTTGGCCGTTTCGATGGCCGCCATTTTCCGCTCCAGCCGCGTTTTTCGCTCCGGGTCGATCAGTCCGACGGCGTCGCCCGGCGGCGTCAGGCGGCGATCGGCGTTATCATGCCGCAGGTGCAATCGATACTCCGCCCGGCTGGTGAACATCCGATANNNNGTCGATCATCACGCCGATGTAGGACTGATCGCGTCGCAGGATAAACGGTTCCCGGCCGCCCACGGCCAGGGCCGCGTTGGTTCCGGCCATCAAACCGAGTGCCGCCGCTTCCTCGTAGCCCGT
>DOMV01000171.1 GCA_003509805.1 Planctomycetaceae bacterium | reverse complement strand
GAACCTTTTGATTTGCTGATTTTTCCGGCCTCTTGCGAAGCAGGATCAGCGGAACCGTGCGACTCGATATTGCCTTCTTCCGCCGCTTTGGTGTGACGCCCGCCCAGTTTACCGACTTCGCTGGACGCTTGCATGAGGCCGTTGTGCATCCAGAAGCGGCACATGGGCTTGCCGTGGCGTGCCTCGCTCTGGGCCACTTCGTTCTCGTGATGCGGGAACATGAGGTCAAGACCGCCGCCGTGAATGTCAAAAGTTTCGCCCAGAAGCGCGCAGCTCATCACGCTGCATTCGATATGCCAGCCGGGGCGACCTTTTCCCCAAGGCGATTCCCATGACGGCTCACCAGCCTTGGCTGACTTCCAGAGCGCAAAATCGAAGGGCGAATGCTTTCTGTCCGCCGTGCCGCCGCCCTCGCCCTGCATGGAATCCAGCGTTCGGTGTGACAATTTTCCGTATTCGGGAAATTTTTGCACGTCAAAATACACGTCGCCGTCCGAAGCATACGCAAAGCCCCGGTCGATCAAATCCCGTGTGAACTCGATAATGTTACCGATATGATCGGTGGCATTGGGAAAATGGGTCACGGATTCTTTCACGCCCATCGCTTCGAGATTGCGAAGATAATCGGCGGTCATTTCCGCCGCGATGTCCGCCATCGGCATGTTTCGGGCCTGGGATTCGGCAATCAGTTTGTCGTCCACATCGGTGATGTTGATGACGAGGGTTACGTCGTAACCGTTGTAAGCGAGGTAGCGCTTGATCGTGTCGAAAATGACCGGCCCGACCATGTGGCCGATGTGCGAGGGCTTGTAGACCGTCGGCCCGCAGAGGTAAATGCCGACCTTGCCGGGATGGACGGGGACGAATTCTTCCTTCGACTTCGTGAGCGTATTGTAAATTTTCATGGGGAAAAGTGAATGAGTGAGCAAATGGGCAAGTGAATGGGTGAATGGGTGAATGGGTGAATGGGTGAATGGGTGAACTCCGCTTGCGCCACTTGTTCACTCGTTCACTTGCTCACTCATTCACCTCCTTACCGCTGTACTTTGTCGAAATGGGTGCGCAGGGCCGTTTCGTATTTTTCGGCGATCTCCGAATAATACTCCGCCCGCGCCGAGAAAATCTCGAACGTTTCCGGGCAGGAGAACAGGTAGACACGATCCCGGAACCAACCCCCGTATTTACGCAGACCGGGCACTTTTTTGTTGCGATCGACCATCATGACGATATCGTCGCCGCCCGCGATGGGGGCGTATCGGGCAGGTTCCTGGTGGAACAGGTCCAGCGTCTCTTCCGAGGAAAGCCGGAAAATCCGGCCCCGGTACATTGCGTAATAAAGCGGATTGCCGGGAACCCATTTTTCGTTGACGGTCAACTCCACCGGACAATAGCCGTCCATGCCCAGCGGAATTTCCACGGTCGCGGGCGAAATATCCGAATACACGAGTTCCTTCAAGTCGGATTCGCTCTTTTCAAGGCCGGACAATGTCACCGACCCGGACAAGGTCGAAGGCGCCGCGGCAACGACCGGAGAGGCAATCTTCGCGGCCGGTTCCGATTCCGCGAAAGAAATGGGCTCCGTGTTTGGAGACAGGGTGTTTGGAGGCAGGGTGTTTGGGGACAGGGTGTTTGGAGACGACGGCGACGAGGAAACCGAAAGGTCCCAAGGGCTTTGAGGGCTGTTTGAATGGTTTTGCGGCGACAGCGTTTCAGCCGGTTGTGGCGTATATGGTTGTGGCGTATATGGTTGCGAAGCGGGCGATTGCGGGGCGGATAATTGTCGGCCGGACGTCGAAAGATCGGCAAACGGCGAAGGAACGGTTGCGGACGCAGCACCCGGCACGGATGCCGTTCCCGAGGAAATGGTATCCGGTACGGCGGCGGNNGGCCACCGCCGGGAGTTGACTCGCCGCAGCCGGCGTTTTCGGCGCATTGGCTGCGATTAGCTTGAGGAATTCGATAAACCGTTCCGCGCCGATCCCGCCTTCACGCCGGTGCAGAAAACGACCCTCGGCGGTGAGAACGATATCGCAGGGGATTGATTCGATCCGCATCTTTCGGGCCAACGGATCGACGTTCGAATCGACGTTGACGATCACGAACGACCGGTTGAGCGTCGCGGCGACATCCGGTCGGGGAAAAACCTCCTTGTCCATTTGCCGGCACGGCGCGCAGTGGTCCCCGTAAAAGTGAACGATGACGAGTTTGTCGCCCCGCTTCGCTTCCTGGAGCGCCGTCGGAAGGTCCGGTTGCCAATGGATCTTTTCGACAGGAATCGCTTCGACGGCTTCAAGCCGACGCTGGGTGAAAACGCTCCCAAGCAAAACGGCCGTCAGGAGGAACAGTCGGAACACCCGACTCAATACAACGCGCGAAGGAAACCGGCGGCTGCGCCGCGCGGCTAAACTTTTTGCACAAGGCGACATGTCGTTTACCATAGTGTCGTTTCCTGATGAATCATCAAGCATACATCATCCCATCGGAATACTCGTCAATCGTTTATCGGCGTATGGACTGAATAACTTGTATCAAAAAAACAGGATGGGGTGATTTTTCCGAAAATTCGTTCCGGCTGCGGCGGGTCACGGCAAAGGCGATCCAGGAATCCAACATCGCGAGGAATACCCGGCCGAATCAAGTCCGGTCTTCGCTTGCCTCGCCTGAGTGAACACAAAAAAGCTCACGGGGTAATTCGGATGCTTTCTTCACGGGACGCCTTTCGACATGACATGTTTGATTCGAACCGGTTTCCCGACATCGACGGTCGCTTCGTAAGATGACGACAGGATTTCCACCGTCAAGGGCGTCGTGCTTGTCTCTCCAAATTCCGATTCCACCAAATCATAAAAGGTTCGGGCCGACTCTTCCTCGTCTTTGCTCCAAGACTTGCTGTCTCCCGGCAACCGGGACTTGTCCGGTTTCTCCAACTTGGTGACAACGACCTTGTATTTTCCCTCGGGCGCGCCGGGAAATTGCCCGTGCGTCACCAGTCGTGCAACCCCGTTTTGGTCCGTTTTCCCACCGACCGTCCACGGAACCTGATTCCCTTCCGAAACCAGAATGATCTTGGCATCGGCAAGAGGCCGGCCGGCTTGCGTGACGGTAATCTTGGCGCGACGGACAAGAGACGGCATTCCCGGCGGTCGTTGCGGTGATGATTCACAACCGAAACATGAAACAAGAACGCCGAGCAACATTGCGAGTAGGAAACGTTTTTTCATTAGAGTTGTTCCATAACGGTCTCCCCCGCGCAGAGCCTGACCTCGACCTGATCGGGGGAGACAGATCATTTCATCCAACTTGTGCAATATAAAGTTTCCGAACAGGTCTTTTATGATCGTCGTGGTGTGCGCATCTTACAAGTGTTTTGCTTCACTGCCGTCCAAGGTTCCGAGGGCGCCCCAGACGCCGAATTCGCTGGGCCCGGACAGACCGTAATGCTCGTAAGTGATGCTCAGGTTGCCGCACTCGATCGTGTCGGTGACAAAACGCACGGCTCCGTCCATCATCGCCGCGTTCACTCCGCCGGTGTGGTAACTCGCGGCGGAATAGCAGCCGTTCCATGAACCGTCGCCGCCGTCGCCCGCATCAAGGCAGTGCGGCGAATTGGGTGGGAGAATCGTCGAAAACCCGCTGTTCGCGGCAAAACCGTTGATGAAACGGGCCCCTCTCCATGTGTTGTTGGAAGTATCCGGCGGATCAATGACGTTCCGGTCGGTCGTCGAGCGCAAGTTCATGCAGGATGCCGGGCTGAAAGCCGCGCCGTTCATCATTCCCGGGGCGTTCGCAAAGCCCGATTTGATGTTGACGTCGTGCCTCATCGACGAGGTGCCCGTTTCGCTGACCCCGATCGTGTTGCTCGTTCCGTCCAAAATCGCACTGAAGGTATGGAATACGAATGGGAGAAACATTCCACGAGAAGCGACCAACTCCGGCGCGTGGCCCCAGCCGGGGGACGGCGGAACTTTCGGGGCACCGTTGCGCCAAGTGCCGTCGCCGAGGGAAAAAACATAACAATTTCGAGCGTATTCACATTCGATGGCCGGTTTTCTCGCGTCCGGATCGGAAGGACAGCACAAGACGTCGATCACGCCGCCCCGGATCTCGATGGGCAGGTCCGTCCAGTCGGTATTGGTCCCGAGATTGCTCGTGACATGGGAAATAATGCCATCGTACCGGGAGGTCTGCTCAACGAAAGGCAACAATTTCGTCACAGTGCTGATATTCTCGATGGTGCTGGGGTTCGTTATCCCCTGAACACCCAAGTTATTGCGCAAGCCCGGAAACGTTTGGTGAGTATCGTGGTAATGATGGATCGCAGTGCCGATCTGTTTAAGGTGATTGGCACACTGCATACGCCGGGCGGCTTCCCGGGCAGCTTGGACGGCCGGCAGAAGCAGGGCGACCAGGGTACCAATGATGGCAATGACCACGAGCAGCTCGACCAACGTGAAAGCGCGCAGTTCGCCCCCCCCCCTTAATCTAACATCGGTTGATTTTTTCATCGTCGCGTCTCCTCTCGGTTAAGTAAGAAAAGTAAACGGAATTCAGGTCCGCCGGTAAAAACGCCCTCCTGGTATACTTCGAACGGCGTGCCAATCCTCCTGCGAACACTCGCCTGCCGCTCGAATGGAACGTGCAATACTATATTTACAAGTATGTTGCGTCGATTGATTGCGGCAGGCGGACTTCACCAAACAACCAATGTCACCGCGTTTCCCGTATAAATCATCCGTCTCGAATCGCGATCCGGTACGGTCGGCTTACCAAACCCGTTTGTGTTTCCCGGTTGCCGGGATGATCCGGGAAAAACCGAGATCAATGTATTGTCCTCCCCTGGTCTGCTTGCAGTGGACGGCAATGACATTCCTACCGGTCTTGAACGCCTTCGCGGCGTCCGTCATGGGGACTTGGGCGTAACCCGAGGTAAAATCGGTGACGGTACAAACTTTGACGCCGTTGACGTACACCTCGGCGTCTTCGTCGTGGTGAATATCGAGGACCAATTGGGACGGGTCCCTGACATCCTCGGCGGTTAATTCAACGCTCCGGCGAATCCAGATATTGTCGGTTTTCCATTCGGTCCGGACGACGGCGCCCGGAGTTCCCCGGGTCCCGAAGCCGGAAGGCCCTTTTTCCCATGCGGAATCGTCGAAGTCGGCCTTTTCCCAACCGTCGGCCGGTTCGTCCGTCGTATAGGCCCATTCGAACTCTTTTTCCAAGGCCGTCGGAACGACGACCTTCGCATCCGGAGCCGGATACCGTAACGCATCGTTCAAAGCCCTGAACTTTTCGACGTCGACTTTGATGATTTCCCGATCGTACGTCATGAGACCGTTGACCTCGACTTCGACGTCGGTCGTCTGCGTGTAAACCGCGGCGGAGAGTCCCTTGCCGATCATCGGATGCATTCGGAAATTCAAGCCCATGTAGGCTGCCAGCAAATCGTCCCGGTCCTTCAGGTTGCCGCCGTAGCCCCAGTTCTTGTCCGATTCGACCCAGGCATGTCCCGTGATCGGGAGGCCGAGACCGCCGTATTCGCCGAGCACGCTCGCCCGATTCTCCTCCGCCGGGAACATGCCGGGACCGCGATAGGCGTGCATGTCGTGCATGTCGCCGCACCCTCGATCGGTCCAGCCGCTCGGGCCGTCGACCAGCCGTGTCGGATCAAGCTGCTTGGTCCACTCCAGAATCCGGCAGGTATCGAACTGTCCCCAACCCTCGTTGAACGGAACCCAGACGACGATACAAGGCGAATTGTAAAACGCCTCGATCACTTCCTTCCATTCCTTTTCGAAGTTCGCGGCCGATTCCGGCGTGCGCGCCACGTCGGGATCGTCCCCGCCGATGGATTGGTCGCCGCTGGGCATGTCCTGCCAAACGAGCATTCCGAGTTCGTCGCAGTGATGGTAGAATCGGGCCGGCTCGACCTTGACGTGCTTGCGGAGCATGTTGAAGCCGAGTTTCTTCGTCACGACGACGTCGTATGCCAAGGCTTCGTCGGTCGGAGCGGTGTAGAGCCCGTCCGGCCACCAACCCTGGTCGAGCGGACCGTGCTGAAAGACGAACTTGCCGTTAAGCATCATCCGGGTGATTCCTTTGTCGTCTTTTCCGAGCGCGATCTCCCGCATCGCGAAATACGAGTCAACGGTATCGACGACCTTGCCGTTCCGGATCACGGAAACGGTCAGATCGTAAAGATGCGGTGAATCCGGCGTCCAAAGTTTGGCGTTCGGGAGACTCAGGGTGACGGGTTTGCCGACTTCGGTCTTGGCGAAAGCCGCCACCGTTTCGACCGCCTGGTTCCTTCGGCCGATCACCGGGCGTCCCAACGGTCCGCGAAGGTTTACATGCCGCGACTTGACCGTTGCTTTTGCGTCGATGATATCGCCGGGTTGCGTGCCGTTGACGACGGTTTCGAGCGTCAAGGTGCCGTCTTTGATGTTCGGCGTCATCTTGAGGCTTTCGATCGACGTCGCCGCAACCGGTTCGAGCCAAACGGTTTGCCAGATGCCGGTTACCGCGGTGTACCAGATTCCATTCGGATTACGGACCTGTTTGCCCCGGGGTTGGAAACCCGCATCGGTCGGGTCCGTCACGGCGACGATCAGTTCCTGCGGACCGTCCGCTTTCAAGGCGTCGGTCGCGTCGAAGGAAAACGGCGTGTAACCTCCCGTGTGTTTGCCGAGCGGTTGTCCGTTGAGCGTCACGACGGCCTCCCAATCGACGGCGCCGAAATGGAGCAGGACTCTTCGACCGTCCCATTCTTTTCCTTTGGGAATTTCGAACGTCCTTTTATAGACCAGGGTTTCGTCTTTGCCGACATTTTTACCGACGCCGGACAACGACGATTCGACCGGATACGGGACGAGAATTTTGCCGTCGTATGTTTCAGGTTGTTTCACATCGCCGGAAACGACGGCGTAGTCCCAGAGACCGTTCAGGTTCAGCCAGGCGTCACGGACCATCTGGGGACGCGGATACTCGGGGAGCGGATTTTTCGGATCGACGTCCTTCGCGAACTTCGAAACGATTTTACCCGGAACGATCCGCCAGTCCTGCGCCGGGGCGGTGACGGAGAAAACGAGCAGGAACGCGAGACACGGAAGAAATAATTGTTGTTTCATGATTGAACGGTTTTGTTGGTTGAGTCGCTTGTGACCGGCGTTTGCCGGGTTTGTTTTGAAAACTGCCGAAAAAATGTGTGATAGACCGCAAACGGCCTGAAACTGTTCCCGCGCACCATCGCCTGCCGCTCGAACGATCCGCTTATGTCATTATATCAACTGAAGTTGGAGTCGAGTGAGTGCGGCAGGCGGACTTGACCAAATGCGCGTTTTCATCGCGTTTCCAGTATAGACCGAAGCCGGGTGCGAACCGCATGGGCGTCGACGCATCCGACCGTCCGCCACGGACTCGGCTTCGGGAAATTTCGACCGCCTTCGGTATCCACAGGAATCAAAGCGCGTCGCCCTTCGATTTCACGTCGAAATGGAACTCGTTTTTTCCCGGAACAACGACGGCGGAAAAAGGGGTTTTTGAAGTTTGCGAGTACGATTCCGGGAGGAGCTGCACCGAGTCGCGGGCTTCGATCATTTCCCCCATGCTGTAGACCATTTTCCCGTTCGGCACCAGTTCCGTTTTTGAGACAGTCACAAGATATTCGCCCGGGACCGTTCCGGCGTTCGGCCTTCCCGCAAGGGTCTGTATCCTGTACCGTCCGTCCGTGTCCGATCTTCCGAACGCGGCCAAGCCTTGATCCGGGGATTTTGGCGTGAACCGGATTTGTGCGCCCGGGAGCGGCTTGCCGTCCAGCGTCAGGGTGCCTTCGACGAGCTCTGTCCGGATTTTGCCGTCGGAACATCCGGCAAGGACGACGGTAATGACGACGGCAAGGACGGCGACAGGGACAAAAGGCCATCGCCACGCCGTAAATGTAAAATGCAATTTTGTTTTGCCACTCATATCATCCTTTAATGGACTCGCGAAAACACGCCGTTGCCCTGCGAGGTCGAGCACACGTTTTTGTGATTTCCGTTACGCAACGCATCAGAGAGCCGCCCCGACATCGCCGCTGTTGGCGGTTCCGGCCGCCCCCCAAACGCCGAATGTCGAGGGACCCTGCCAATGGTGCCCCCAACCGGTATTGGCGGCGCCGCCCAGATTTTCCGTCAGAGTTCCGCAATCGACATTGTCGCCGACGAATTTGACGGAGCCGTCGCACATCGCGACGTTGGCGCCGCCGAAATGGTAACTCCCGGCGGTCAAAAGCCACATTTCGTTCTGGACGCAGGAAGGCGCATTGGGGGGAAGGATCGTGTAGAACACCGGTCCCCCATCGCCTGCGCGGTAATCCCCCCATCGAAATCCTCGCGCATTTTGCCAGGAACTCCCATCCGTGATGTATTCAGCGGGATCAAGCAACCCGCCGGCACCGCGTCGTGCTGCGCAGTTCGACGGGGGGTTGGTTCCATCCAAAGCGACGTTGGTCGCGACGCCGCCCCGGACGGTCGGGTCCTTCGGCTCTTGGGCAATGCAACCCTCCGCGAAAAGAACCGTACCGCTCAGGCCGTCGGTAATGTTGGAAAAAGCAATGGACCCCCAAACCTTATTCCAGTCCCCGTCGGAGCAATAAGGACGAAACACGCCGCGGGACTGGGGCCATTCCGCCCAATAGGGATTGCCCATGACGGCGTCGCCGAAATTACCGAGATAGTTGACGCGCCCGAGGTCGCCGTCCGTATTCGGATAGGTCTTTCCCTCCTCGCCGGGACCCGCACGACCGGAAGAATCGGACGGACACAACAACGTCGCGATGCCGTAGGCGAAAGCGGTCAGGTTTCCGTTGTGCTTGTAAACATGCGGGTCAGGTCCCGTGGATCCACCGGTACAGCTTTCCATAAGCGAATCGAACAGGGCTTGCTGCTCGATCTGGGGCAACAAGCATGTCCAGAAACTGTATAAATGCGATCCCTGGGTGTTGTGCCAAATCGGGTCGCGGAAGTTGTTCGGAATGCGCCCGTGGACATTTTCGAAGCCATGGACGGCGAGGCCGCATTGTTTCAGGTTGTTGGAGCATTGCATCCGCCGGGCCGCTTCCCGGGCCGCTTGAACGGCGGGCAAAAGCAGGGCGACCAAGGTGCCGATGATCGCGATGACGACAAGAAGCTCGACCAAGGTAAAACCCATGATCCGGCGACACGATCCCCGGCTCGCTATTCCACCTCCCCCCGTTTTCCCGATTGCGCGCTTTCGCATGATTCGACTCCTTAAAAAATAATCGCAAAAACCCCGAAAATTCGGACCACACGGTCCGGATAACACAGCACCATCATATTCGGGAGGATCGTGGATTGTCAAGAGGATAATGTCGTAAAATTGTGGAATAATGCCGTATGCACGCAGATTATACCGGAAACGCGGCGACCGGCGTAACCCGAAGTGGGCAAAGGAATGGCGGACAAATACCGTTCGATAATTAAGGATGGTGCTTGTTTTGTCGGTTGTCGCGGTCGTATCGGCGATGTTCCTCCCTTGTTTTCAAGGGCGAGAACGCGATCCGGTGAACCAGTTCGTTCCGACCAGCCCGGCCAAAATCATCGCCGCACCGATCAAATGGTAGGCGTGGACCGCCTCGCCGAGTCGGAAATAGCCGACGAGAATCGAAACGATGGTCGAAAGGTTCAGGAAAAGAGTCAGTCCCGCCGAGGTCAGCCGGTTCAAGGCGAGGCTGGCGAATACCGTCGTCAACAATGACGAGAACAGGGCGAGGTACAGAATTGCCGTCGTGAAAGACGTGTCGGAAAATGGCGTGAAAACCGTCGCCCAAGTTCCGTGGACGGCACGTTGAACCAGCGAAGCGAGCGTGAACGCGACGGCTCCGACGATCATCAAATAGTAGGTGATCTCGAAAGTCGTAAAATGCCGAACCAAGGTACGATTGAGGACCGCATAGCCCGCCCCGGACAGAGCCGACAGCAGGATCAACGCGATCCCGGCGATGTGGTCCGGATTGAGCGAGGCCCCTTTTTGATACGCAATATAAATGACTCCCACGACGGAGAGCAGAATCGAGAAACACTGAACCGGGTTGTACCGCTCCCGGATGAACGTCGCCGCGATGATCGCCGTGAAGATCGGGCCCGTCGCGTTCAGAATTCCCGCTTCGCCCGACGAGGCATAAAGTAGGCCAAACCCTTGAAAAAGGAAGAATCCCAACGGGTAGCAAGCGCCCATGGGCAGCAGCCGAAGCGAGTTTTTCAGGTCGAACCGGGGCCGAATGCCTTTGATCCGGGCGTAGACGATGCAGACAGCCAAGGCGATGAGAAAGCGGAACGCCAGCGTATCGACCGGCCCAGCCAGTGTTACGGCGACCTTCACGAAACTGAAGGAAAGCCCGATGATCAGCGCGTTCACAACCGCCAGCCCGTAGGCCGCAGCGAGTGGAAAAGGATGGTCGGAATCGGGTTTCATGGGGTTCTCCAAGGCGAATGAACCGAAATTTTATCCGACTTCGCCCGGGGCGTCGATGGGAACTTGGTCGAAAAACCGCCGACACTGGCCATCCTTGGGCTGCTTGCCCCGAAACCCGATTGCCGGAAAAGGACGCGACCAGCGGCGCCCCCCCGGACACGCCGGTAACAAGTTTTCCTGAAACCGAGTTTTTTGGCGGTTTGGCGAGGATCGGCAAGATTTTTTTCGCTCACGGCCCGCTTCGTTCGTTCGCCCACTCTCAGAAATTCGCGGAGCGATACCGCGATATTCGTCAAAATAGTCCAGACTTTGCCGCATGGAGCGTCGAGGACGTGCTTGTCCTCCTCGAATTCGCGGTCCTTCGTCCAATGCAGACAATTTTCTATTTCCCAGTGGCGAGAAATGAAATCGTGGAATTCGGAGCCCGAAACAGAATCGGGATCAAGACTCGTTACACAGTATTGCCGAAATACAGCAACGAGTTTCATAAGATTGAAATACGCCGCGACGACGGTGTATTTCAGGAATACAGCCGTATCAAGACGGAGCAAAGCACGGCAGCCGGGAATGCCAAGTTCTTCTCGTACAAATTCGGCGGCCCCGTATTTCAGCAACTCAGTTTTACCCACAAAGATCGTTTGATTACGCAGCCCCCAAGAATTGTTACAGTTTCGTGACCGTTTGGTCACTTACAGGCTCCTTTACCGCATTGTGGAACACTCGTTTCAGTTGATC